>CAZJUM010000080.1:0-11277 GCA_964549175.1 uncultured Pseudomonadota bacterium
ACATCATGTTTTGGAATCGGGTTTACAAAAAGCAGTGAAGACAGCGGTTCACCGTACACAGATTACAAAACGGGTATCCACACATACATTCAGACATTCATTTGCAACACATTTACCGGAAGACGGAGTGAATATCCGGGTAGTTCAAGAACTCATGGGGCATGCAGATGTTAAAACAACAGAAATTTATACACATGTTACGGACAAAAATATTTCCGCAACAGTGAGCCCTTTAGATGTATTAGGATAATGTTTGGGATCTGCGGCTAACCGGAGGCAAAAAAGACAGATCCTTCTCACAGCATTTCATCCGGTTTATCCGTAGCATCCTTTTGGTTGTCCGATCGTTTATATCTAGGGGGATTTCTAAAACTACCATTATTTCAATACGATTAATCATGAGATCACCAAACATTTTTTTTGGCTCCGGGCTGATGCTAACAGTCGGGTTTTACCCACAAAATCACCAGGAGCCAGCCTGTTAAAATCAGAAATTCCTGTGTTCGGGCAATCCTCTCCGTCGATTCTCAGGCTAACAGGGCAGATCATGCGGCACGCCTCCGGGTCGGTGATCGTCCGTTGCGGCAGACCAGTATTGTTTGCCGTTCTGATCCGCAATGGGGACAGACGTTAAATCCCTTATCCGGGGACACCTTTTGGAGCAGTTCATGAGTGTTGGGTCGTTCTGTAATCGGTTCATGGGGTTGCCGGTCCGGTTGATCCCGTGCGATATCAAGCCTTTTTCTGCAATCGGAACGGAACAGCCCAAACGATCTGACCAGATGGCTGCTCTTGGCCGGAACATAGCTTAAAAACTGCGGATGAACGTTTCTGCCGGAACAGAAAAATCTTTTTCCTCATGCTTGTCCCTGTGAGCGCAAGCGATTCGGACAGTACCGTTTTTATACCCGATGATGCCCTTTTCTGAGATTGATCCCCTCCGGATGTGGCGGCCCGCATATTTGAAGACACCGTTGGCATGGTCATACGGCTCTTCAATGTCTGCGTGCCATCGTTTTCGGCCCGGACGGTTTATCAGGTTCAGACACTTTCGGGTAGTCGTACCGGGAGGAGGATACAACCGTTCCTCTTCAGGTTTTACTTTGTTTGTTGGCGTCAAAGGATTCAGGGCTTCTCTCAGATAGGCAGGGAACTTACCCTTGAACCTGGAAGCTAAAACCGGTGTGTAGACAAGCTGACTCTTTTTGACATTGGTCCGGCGGTTATCTTCGGTCAGTCCGCCTGCGGTGACGATCATATGAATGTAACCATGGTCTTTCATTTCATTATCCCGGCTTTGGAATACGGCGACTGCCCCGGGAAGGGCGCTCAGCCATTTTACATCCTGCAAGAGTTCTCTCAATGAATGCCAGGCTCCGCGCATCATCAGGTTGGTAAAAACTTTCCGATTGTGCCGCCACAACGGATGCAGGTCGTGACTGATGGTAATGGTGACATGGAAATACCGGCAGTCAAGGGCCTGGCGTTTCCGGCGCTCCGGCCAGAGCCGGGTTTCCGTACTACCACATAAAGGGCAGCTCCGAGGCTTGCAGGAGTTATACATTAAGACGTCATCGTCTCCGTTGGGACAGGCATTGATAGGGTATCCCTGTTTTGAGGTGCGGCAGGTCATGATATTACCGGCAGCATGGTATTGCCGTCTTCCCGGAATTCGGGTTTTACGGCAGGATTCAAACTGATCTTTGAAGATTTTTTGTACTATGCCTGGTTTCATTCAATCCCTGGGGGCAGTCCCGGTTTGATTTCTGCCTTGCACTCCTTTAAAAGTTCCAATGCCCGTTTCTCACAGAATTCTTCGACCATCTCATCCCGCATGGGAGTGCCTTTGATATCATTGATAAAGTTTTGGGTGAATTTCTCCGAAAAGGCTTCTTCGAAACTCTTTTTTTCTTTTCTCAGACACTTGAGTCTCTTGGCTTTGCCCATGATTCTTCTTCCTGATGGCTTGCCATCATTCGTACAACAAATAGTTGTGTGGCTCTGTATATCCTTCAAGATAGTTACAGGTTGACAAAGGAATCAATGTCAAGCATTTATTTTATAGTTGGATAATAGGCAAATCTGAACATGATCATTATTTGATATCATGATCAAAATACCTGACGCACTTCAAAAGAAATATAAGATGCTGCTGATGAACAGCGATATTCCGGTATCGGAATATGCCGGTTATAAAAAATGGCTGCGGTATTATCTGGATTTTTGTAAAAAATATCAGCACGCAGATGTGGATTCGAAAAGCCTTTCTTTGTTCATCAAAAAACTCAAAGAGAAAAAGCAGCCGTCTTCCCGGCAGTCCCAGGCGGCAAAGGCGGTTGAGCTTTATTATTCCGGGATCGATCAGAAGGGAAATGGTCCGGAGGCTAAGGGGGTACATCAAGAGGCCTGCGAAGATACCAGCGTCTTTACCTCAACGTGCGGCGATGAGCCCTGGGATACGGCAATGAAGGCGATTGAAAATGAAATTAAAGTGCGGCATTATTCCAAAAAAACATTAAAGGCCTATTCCCTGTGGGCGGAAAAGTTCAAGTATTATACAAAAAGCAAGTTGCCGGCATCTATCACAACGGATGATGTGAAGGCATTTTTAACATTCCTGGCAGTCAAGAAAAAAGTATCGGCATCTTCTCAGAATCAGGCGTTTAATGCGCTGTTGTTCTTTTTCCGGCACGCACTGAAAAAAGAGTTGGGGAAAATTGAAGGTGTTGTCAGGGCAAAAAGAAAACCCTATCTTCCCGTGGTGCTGTCAAGAGAAGAGGCGGACCGTGTTTTTAAAAATCTGTACTACCCCTATGATCTTGTGGTGAAACTGCTGTATGGTTGCGGCATGAGATTGTCTGAATGTATGAAATTGAGAATTCACAACTTTAACTTTGATCATCATGTGTTAACGATACATGACGGAAAAGGGGAAAAAGACAGAATGGTTCCGCTTCCGGAAGCCATCCGGGATGATTTGCAGAACCAGGTTAAAAAGGTCATCGCACTGCATGAGGCAGACCTGAAAGATGGATATTCAGGTGTTTTTATGCCGGACAGGCTTGAAAAAAAATATAAGAATGCGCCCAGGGAGCTGATCTGGCAGTGGTTTTTTCCGGCCAAGGAACTGACCTTTGTTTCAGACACCAATGAATACCGGCGGTACCACCTTCATGAAACTCATGTGCAAAAGGCTATCAAGAAAGCTGTCAGGAAATCGAAAATATTGAAACGGGCATCTGCGTATACGTTCAGGCACAGTTTTGCCAGCCATCTTATAGCGGCCAATTATGATATTCGAACGATACAGGGACTTTTAGGCCACAGCGATGTGCGGACAACCATGATCTATACTCGCATCATTCAGTCTCGAACGATTAAGGAAACAAAAAGCCCTTTGGATTTGTAGCGCCTGTAGAAAAATAACCACATAGCTTCGCACTGTCGGTGACATGAATCGCCAACCGGGAAAGTTTTTGTTCCGGATTTTGGGCCATATAAGGACGTTGTTGATAAATTGTATAAAATCAATTTACCATCGCATTACAATTAGTGCCACTCCTGATTTCGTTATTCCCGGTTGCCTCGCGGGCATGCCTCCCGAAAACAGTACAATATGATATATACCGAAAGGAAGAAAGGCCAAACCATCCGATTAATGGTCGGTCTGTTATGGTTAAAACGACTTAGAGACCTCAGTGACGAGGATACGCTTTCCGATTGGACCGAGAATCCCTATTTTCAAGCGTTTTGTGGCGAGATTGAATTCAAGCCTTCCTCCCCGTGCGATCCCACGGATCTGGTGTATTTTCGCGAACGATTAGGCGCCGAAGGAGTTAAGCGTATTTTCGCGGTATCGGTAGCGCCAAACGGTAAAGGTCACAAGCCATACGAATACGGGACCAAAGTCTTCGTCGCGACAACTCATAAAAATGGGATTATTGTTGGCGTTGTCAACCATAAAACGAAGATACACGATGGCAAGATACTTGAGGATGTCCTCGATCACCTGAAGTCCGTACTCGCTAAAGTTCCCAAGACGATCGTTTGTGATCGCGGATATCGTGGTGCCCCTCTCCTGTAACGCTAATACCTCGGAGTCATCGCATTCTTTGAATACTCTTGATAGCGTGGTGTCGCTTAGAATGGAGTCCCAATTGTCGATTTCTCGAAGAACGGGGTCAGACCAAACTGACTTTACCCCTCTAAACGCCTTGGCTCCGGCGATTACGGCGGTGTGGTTGGCTACACGGCGTCAACCAATTGCCATTGAACGTTTTCGGCTCGATTGAAATCGAGCCTCGCGGTAAGTTGGTGGTACATCTGATGACGATTGAGAAAAGCTGGCACTGGAATCATGCCCGCTTGAGCGCTTAATCCTTTGGCGTTTGCTTAAATTCTTGTATTTTTTGTGGAAGCTTTCATGTTTTTTTTCATATCCGACTCACGAAAAAGGTGAATGGATATCATGCGATGGATTAATGTTAGTTATATGATATAGTTTGTCTTTTCTTTCTTATTCTGTCACTTGTTTGCAGGATTTAGCTAATAAATAACTCTATAGAGCGTTGACAGGTTTTAAAATATCCGTTAGTTGTGATGCCTAATTTTGAGGCACCCACTCTTCACCTATTGATAACTGAAGGCCAATACATGAAGGCAACCCTATCCGTTCGTAAAGAACAGTTTGGAAAAAATGGTGATTTAAAGCGAAATTGGTTTTACATTGACGCAACTGGTAAGACTTTAGGCCGAATTTCGACAGAGATTGCAAAAGTATTGCAGGGGAAACATAAGCCGATTTACACAA
The DNA here is from genome assembly GCA_964549175.1 of uncultured Pseudomonadota bacterium. Lineage (GTDB taxonomy): Bacteria > SAR324 > SAR324 > XYD2-FULL-50-16 > XYD2-FULL-50-16 > CAZJUM01. Next base: position 4,811 of record CAZJUM010000080.1, read on the forward strand.
AGCATGTCAATACAGGGGATTATGTAATCGTCGTAAATGCTGAAAAGGTCAAACTGACCGGTAAGAAACTAACCGACAAAATGTATTACCATCATACGGGTTACCCTGGCGGAATTAAGGCAACGAATGCCGCTGAGTTACTGATTAAAGATCCTACTGCTCTTGTAACAAAAGCAGTAAAAGGAATGATGCCAAAGAATCAGTTAAACCGTAATGCGTTAAATAACCTTAAAGTATATGCGGGACCTGAGCATCCGCATTCCAATCATAACCCACAGCCATTAGAAATTCAGGATTAGAAAGAATTATGGAGCAATACTACGGAACAGGGCGAAGAAAAAGAGCCGTCGCTAGAGTTTTCTTGAGACCGGGAACAGGTAGAATTACCATTAATCGCCGAGACTTTTCGGAATATTTTAACCGAGAAATTTACAAGACGATTGTACAAGAGCCGTTAAAGGTGACGCGTCAAGCAGAATCTTTTGATGTGATCGCAACAATAAGAGGTGGTGGAAACACTGGCCAGGCAGGCGCGCTCCGTCATGGACTATCACGAGCGCTGGTTAATTTTAGTGAGGGGTTTAGGGTTCCGTTAAGAAAAGCGGGGTTTTTGACAAGGGACGCAAGAGAAGTAGAAAGAAAGAAGTACGGTATGAAAGGTGCGAGAGCCCGTTACCAATTCTCCAAGCGTTAATATCCGTTTTTTTCGAAGCAAAATCTAACCTGATTATCTACTATTAACATCCTCAATTTGCCAATAATACCTTTCACTTTTCAGCCATTTTGTTTCTGTCATCCCGCGGATGCGGGGATCCGGAAAACATTTGGTTTCCTAGGCTTTCATTGTTAGATTCCCACTTTCGTGGGAATGACAGGGGTGATCAAAGAAAAAGGGCTACGAATTATACATAATCAGTAAATCTAAAATATGGGGGTATCAGAGAAAGCTTGGTCGCCAGGGTTTCTCTTTTTTTTATTCCAGAATTTTCAGCATATTGATCTCGTTTCCCTGAATACTGAACGTCACTTCATCAACAAGGTGGTTGATGAGCCCCAACCCCCTATGAGTGACTTGAGTATCGCTGTAACTGACAAACTCCTTGGACCAGTCGAATCCTTCCCCCTCATCTTTAATCTGCACTAAGATTTTATCCATCTTCAGCTCAATCCTGAAGTAGATCTTTTTCTCAGCCTTTTTATTGTTTCCATGCTCAGCGGCGTTACTTAATCCTTCGTAAATGGCCATTTTCAAGTCCGGGAAGTTCCCGTATTCCGTTGGGTAGAGCAGTTCGATTAAGTTATCAACCGTGTCCAGTAGTTTTAAGATAGATTGCTCAGTGCTGGAAATTACAGCCCGGAAAGCATTCTCCATCCGGTAATTCACCAGCTCATTTTTCAGAAATCGACTTTTATGATGACGTATTGCTTGTTTGATCGCTCGATTTACTTCCTCGTCGGAAACGGGTTTCACTAAGTACCCCGCCACACCGAAGTTAATTGCTTTTACCGATGCTTCTACTGAACTTTGGTCGGAAACCACCACAAACGGTATATCAAGGTTATTTTCACGAAGTTGTTGAAGTAGATCGAGACCGGACATTTTATTTTGTTCCAGGTTAATTTCGCTTATGATTAGATCATAATGCTGCTTTCTTAGTTTGGTATATCCGACTTCGGCAGAAGAAACCATATCGTATTCAAATCCTTCCTTTACGAATATGCTTTGAAGGATTGTTTTTAAATTGGGATCACCCCCAATTGACAAAACGCGGTATCTCAAGTCCGGCATTGATAGCATGGTAGTATTTGGCTATTGAATGCAAATGAGTTTATCAAATGTTCAACTGTGTTTATCCCTAAAAATATCCGGTTTTAAACGGCTTGTCATCAATAAGATATAATAAATGACACGGTTCGGAGCGGATTGGCCACAATATGATTTGGTTAATGTGCCTTAAGCACGTCGATAAACGCATTTGCTCGGAAATGATTTCGTCACCAAGTGATTGCAGAATCATAGCGGTGAGATGATTATACGAAAAATGCCATGAATCAAAACTCTCGGGATTGCAGCATTCCCTTCTTGACATCAAGTCTTTTGAGTCAATAGACTCTTGGTGATTTTGCGCTGTCAAAAAGTCAAACCGCATGCGTTAAGTTCAACTGACGATTCCCCAATACGAACCGATTACACAAATCTGAATCTGCCAAAAACGTAATGAACGTAATAATCGTAGATGTCGGAGGGAGTGTGTTTTTTGCCATTGCTGGCATAGCAGTTCATCTTCCGGGAGTAGTGGCCTCTGAAACACGATTGCCTGTCATTGGTGTTCCGGTAGCTGCTTTAATGGGAGGGCAAGATGCCTTGCTTCTATCGTGCAAATGCCTCCCGGAATATCGGTAGCGACCATTGGGCCGGATCGGGGAGAAAATGCGGCATTGTTCGCGGTCCAAATATTGAGTATTCAGTATCCGGAATTGAAAGCCTATTGGTATGAGTATCGACTAGAAATGTAGCAGAAAATGATCGAATCTCAGCAATCGTTGAATGTTTAAAGGAATATTCGCGAACATCAATGAGAGAGGAAATGAAAAAAACAGCGGTATTTGTATCCGATGGCGGGAATAATCTGCAATCTATTATTGATCGATGGCATTCGTAATCTTGTTCCTATGATTTGCGTCTGGTTTTTTCGAATGAATCGGATGCCTTTGGGATAACGCATGCTCAAAAAGCCGGAATCTTTACGGAAGTGCTGTCTCATTGCGATTTTCAGAGCAGAGAAGACTATAATCGCCGAATAGACGCGATCATGAAAGAATACGAAATTGAGTCAATTGCCCTGGCGGGATTTATGCGACTGGTGAGTTCATGGTTTGCCGATCAATGGTTCGGGCGGTTAATCAATATTCATCCGTCACTGCTGCCAGCGTTCCCAGGGTTGCATACCCATCAAAAAGCTCTGGATTACGGTGTAAAATACGCGAGGTGCGGCGTTTTTTTTATTGGTGCCGGAGTCGATACGGGGCGTTTGATTTCTCAGCGGTGGTACCGGTATTGGAAGATGATGACGCAAACCATTTGGCAACCCGGGTTTTAGTACAAGAGCACATCATTTTTCCCCAGGTGCCGGAAGATGTAGCTGGTAGGAAAGTCGTTCTTCAACGTTAATTATTAACCTTATATATGAAATTTGTCGATGGCCTGATCGGCACCAGCATTTGAAAATAACATGACCAATACAATTGTTGTTGGTTCCCAATGGGGAGATGAGGGAAAAGGAAAACTAGTGGATATTCTAGCTGAAAAGGCCGGATCAGTTGTACGCTTTCAGGGAGGAAATAATGCCGGTCATACTGTAATGTTCGGCGATAAGAGGTTTATCCTTCATTTAATTCCTTCCGGAATTTTGCAGGAGAATACCAAATGTATTATTGGCAATGGCTTGGTGGTTGATCCGGAAGAATTAATAAGCGAAGTTGATGCCTTAAAAGAGTCGGGTGTAGATTGTTTTGGTCGATTGTTTATCAGTGATGCCGCTAATCTGATTATGCCTTATCATAAACTGATTGATAAAGCACGGGAAGAACGTTTAAAGAATCAGAAGATTGGAACAACAGGTCGAGGAATTGGGCCCGCATATGAGGATAAAGTCGGGCGATGTGGAATTCGCTTTGCGGATGTCGAAAATAATTCCGTATTTAAAGAAAAACTCGATATGGTAATTCGGGACAAAAATCTAATTCTTGAGCATGTGCTGAATTATGATGGCCCTCTACTTGATCAAGATGAAGTATTTGAAACCTTGATGAAATGTAATAAGCGGATTGCTCCTTTTATATGTGACACTTCCGAACTGATCAATGACGAAATAAAAAATAATCGAGACGTACTTTTTGAAGGTGCCCAGGGCACATTTTTGGATATCGACCATGGAAGCTATCCTTTTGTTACTTCATCCAATACCGTTGCCGGTGGAGCCTGTGCCGGCAGTGGTATTGGTCCGGTGAAAATTGATGCTGTTTTGGGAATTGTTAAAGCGTATACAACTCGCGTTGGTGAAGGTCCGTTTCCCACCGAGTTATTTGATGACGTGGGGAAATTGTTGGCGAAAGAAGGACATGAGTTTGGCGCCACGACTGGTCGTCCCAGGCGATGTGGTTGGTTTGATGCGTGCCTTTTAAAAAAATCGGTTCGATTAAATGGATTGACTCATTTGGCGATCACCAAGCTGGATGTGATGGATAAATTAGAGACTATTAAAATCTGCACGGAATATAAAGACGCAACCGGAAAGCATTATGACACCCTGCCCGGCAAGCAATCTGTTCAGCCGGAATTGATTCCGTTGTATCAAGAGTATCCCGGTTGGCAGTCGACAACGGTAGGGATTACTAATAAGGAAGAACTACCGGAAAAGAGCGTTGCGTATTTGGATGAAATTGAAAGATTGCTTGGCGTTCCGATTGTGGTGATTTCAACAGGTCCTAAGCGCGAAGAGACTATTATTTTGAAAGAACTTTTTTAAAAAACGGATAGCCCAATAATGAGTCATTGTTGGGCTTTTTTAGTTGAGATCCCCTTGTACACTTCTGGCCATTGTTACTCAGCATTCAGTAAAAACGCGATTAATAAAGAGTGACTTGATTCTCCCGAATGGGTAGAAGGATTAAGAGCCGTTTTTCGTATACATTTGCGGCAATAGCTTTGATTTTGGGCCTGAGGCTGTGAATAAAGCAGAATTCAGTTATCCATTTGATTTATGGCGTAAAATAAAATCAACGAAATTTACAGCCCACTGCGGTACTGCCAAACTGTGTAAATGCGCGTACGATGCCAGTACATTTCTATACACCAGTCCGTCATGAACTTTATCAACGCCGACACCTCTTTTTACTCGATAACAAAACTCAATATCTGATCCAATATGGGTTAGTTTTGAATAGTGAAACTCGTGACCTGAAATATACGAATCAGATGCAAGCCAACTTTTGTCTTGTATTGGTTCAAGGTGGATATATCCGTGTCCGACCGGCTTTTTTTGAAAACACACGTCCGCGGGAAATGCGCCAACCATATTTTTCTTAATGCCGTTTATTTCAATGGAACGGGTTAAGTACATCAATCCGCCGCACTCAGCGTAAACGGGAACATCCTGCTCGATTCGTTGCTTTAATTGTTCCCTAATTGAGGCGTTATCTTCCAGCTCCCGCAAAAAAGACTCCGGAAAACCACCCCCAATATAATAAGCGTCGACTTCCGGAAGATTCTGATCCTTCATTGTATTGAAAAATACAAGTTTGGCCCCCGCCTCCCTAAGTGCATCCAGGTTTTCCGGGTAGTAAAAACAGAAAGAATTGTCGTAGGCGACACCGATTGTTACAAGTTTTCCAACATTCTTAATAGATTTTTGTCCAATACCATCGAGCTGCTTTTGTCCCGCGACCTGTTTAATTTTCTCCAAATTGCAATTTTGACTGACGGCATCAGCCGCGGCATTGATTATTTTATTGGTGAGATCAGCTTCATGGATCGTAAGCAAACCGAGGTGGCGTTCCTTAATTCTAAATGTTTTGGATCTGGGCATGGCACCAACTACCGGAATACCACAATAGTGCTCAATGGCGGATCGCTGTTTGGATTCTTGGCGTGAGTTCCCGACTTGATTCAAAATCACTCCGGATATTTTAACATTCGGATCCAGTTGCTGATGTCCTAAAACAACGGCGGCGATACCCCGGTTGGAACCTGTTGAATCAATGACTAGAAGAATAGGAATATTTAGCATTTTGGCCAAATGAGCACTGCTTTCCTCACCCTTGTTGCCCAGGCCATCATGAAGTCCGTGATTCCCTTCAACCAAACTGAAATCAATGTTTTGAGAATGGATATCGAAACTATTTTGACATGCCTCAATACCCATCATATGAAGATCCAGGTTATAACATACGCGGCCAGTAGCCACATGATGCCACATGGAATCAATATAATCCGCCCCTTTTTTAAATGCACGGACGGAGAGATTCTTCCGGATCAGCGCCTTGGCGATTCCTAATGCAAGTGTCGTTTTCCCCGAACTTTTTTTCGGAGCCGAGATCATTAAACGTGAATTTGGCTTACTCATATAAAATACTAAAAAGTAGCGCGGATTCTGAGTCAATAAGCTTGAAGTCTGTTATTGGCGATTCATTGTTAGTTAACCAATAATCAGAACCTTGTCAAAGTAGATATGCCAACAAGCCAACAGGTTATTTCTAATTAATTGATTGTTACAATACAATGGTTCTTTTAAATTTGACGGGGACTTTTGACAATTGATTAAAGGTTTATTTGATTGCTTTAGTATATAGCGATTTGATGAATAATTGGCGATAAATGTAACTGCTCAGCTAATTTCTCTCTGGTGGCTCCATAGTCTCGAAGAGCTATGGAGTCTGTATGATTCTACCTTAAGACTCCGCAAGGC
>CAZJUM010000081.1:0-11080 GCA_964549175.1 uncultured Pseudomonadota bacterium
AAAATCCGTCAAAAACCTTGTCAAGTAAAAAATGAACTTTTTGGCACTTTTTTAAATAAACTCTGAACAGATACGGGAAATAATATGTTATTTCTTTATTTTTCAATTTTTCTTACAGTACTCTCAAATATTTTCTATCATATATTCCAGAAATCGATAGCTGCTAGCATCAACCCCATAATATCACTAATCATAACTTATATATCAGCGATAATAATTTCACTACTAATTTTACCATTCTACCCTGATAAAACAGGACTTATCGATTCGATTAAAGGATTAAACTGGTCAAGCTTTGCTTTAGGGGGAGCAATCGTAGGCTTAGAAATGGGTTTTCTACTGGCTTACAGAGCCGGATGGAATATTGGCCTGGCTGCTGTCTTTTCAAATGTCGCGGTTGCGGTTTTTTTAATCCCCATTGGATTATTAATATACAAGGAAAACCTAACACTTATGAATTTGCTGGGTATTATGTTTTGTATCACCGGATTAGTATTAATCAGACAAGCGTAGCTCTTAGAATTATGGTTCGTCACAAGAATTTGTGGGTGATCTCAAGACGAGGCAACTGACCTAACCCGTAATACAACGCGATTCTAAAGGAATTTTCATTCTTAAATCCACATGACTCGCGACTGATGATCTTTACCTTGTTGTTCATTCCTTCAACAGCATCGTTGTCAATTGGTACCTGTATATAGTTCAATGTTTTTTTTCGTGGCGTCTGAGCATCCACGCGAAATCTCTCATAGCTGACTTTAGCGAAGATACGCTGGCCAAGCGGATTCCGGTGCGAGAACTGTGATTACGGCTCGTTGTGTTACAACGGACGGATTGGCCTGTTTTAACGCTATCAAGTATCAAAGCCATTATGAAAGAAAACCCATCAGCAGGAGAGAAAGCTTATTTGCCCCAGCTTAGCACGAAGTTGGTAATGTAAAAAGCGCTATGATTGACGTTTCAATTTAGAATCCCTTTGTAAAGGGTTTATTCGCACAGCCTCACATACGCCTCCTTTGCCAGAGGAACTTCTAAAACGGGCCGCAAATTATACATCATCAGGAAATTTTTGGGGGAGTTCGGCACTTGAGCAAATAGGCGTAAGTTGCCACATGAGGAATATCAGGGAAGAAGTGAGGCATGAGTTTATCAGATGCCTCTGGCCGTCTAAGCAAATTGGATTAAAAACCTGTTAGCGTATTTGTCAAAACGCCATGGGTAAATTGAAAAATTAATCGCCTAGGTAACAGAAATTATATTTGCTGCCTCCGTCAACGACCACTGGCTATAGCTGTCGTTTATCTCGCAGAATATTATTGGATATGACCAGTCGTTGGATTTCCGAGGTGCCTTCATAAATTGTAAACACACGAGCATCACGATAATAGCGTTCCACCGGATAATCCTTGCTGAATCCATACCCGCCATGCAGTTGGATCGCTTTGGCCGTAACGCGGTTGACCATCTCAGAAGAGAACAATTTCGCCATTGACGCTTGCCGGGTATAGCGTTCACCCCGTTCTTTCATTGATACCGCCGAATACATCAATTGCTTAGCGGCTTCGATTTCCGTGGCCATATCAGCAATTATCCATCGTAATCCCTGAAATTTCGATATTTTCTGACCAAATTGTTCCCGCTTTTGTATATAGTCAACCGCGGCATCCATTGCCGCTTGAGCGACACCGGTAGATTGAGCCGCGATTCCGATTCTGCCACAATCAAGGCAGGTCATAGCAATTTTAAACCCATCACCTTCGGCTCCAAGCAGATTCTGGGCAGGAACCTCACAATTATCAAAAATCAGATCGCTCGTATCCGAGGCACGCAATCCCATCTTGTCTTCAATATTGCCCACTTCAAATCCTGGCATCCCTTTCTCCACGATAAAAGCGCTGATTCCCTTATGCCTCAATTCAGGTTGGGTTTTCGCGGTGACGATTACGAGGCCGCAATTTTTGCCGGAGGTAATAAAGCGCTTCGTACCATTGATGATATAATAATCACCTTTTTTAACCGCCGTGGTTTTTTGAGCGACCGGATCAGAGCCAGCTTGTGGTTCTGTAAGCGCGAAGGCCCCGATTATTTCCGCGGTAGCAAGGGGCGGAAGGTATTTTTTTTTCTGCGCGTCATTGCCAAATCTCAAAAAACTTCCGCACACAATCGAATTATGCACCGACATAACAACCGCTGTAGAAGCACAAGCATAAGCGATTTCAGATAACGCCAGCACATAACTCATCATATCGGCGTCACCGCCGTTGTATTCCGGTGGCACCATCATTCCCATCAAACCCAGTTCTCCCATGGCTTTGAAGTTTTCAGCAGGAAAAGTCTTGTTCTTATCGTTATCCGCCGCGGTGGATGCCACTTGTTTTCTGGCAAATTCCCGTGCCATATCCCGAATCATCAATTGCTCTTCGCTAAGTTTAAAAGACATGGTTTACTCCGTTATGATTTTCGATTTCGAGTGAAAAAAGCAATACTCTGCTGAAGTTAGGGGGAGTAGATGGTCACCAGCAGTTCCGCTTTTTCCTTTCCGATGTTGGTGATCTGATGTTTGATGCCGGAATTGAAATGAAGTGAATCATCGCGCTTAAGCACGTTTTTGTGTTCCCCAACCATGATTTTAACTTTTCCGGAAAGCACATAAACAAATTCCTCACCTTCATGATTGTACCCGACACCCGAATGAGCGGACATTGATTCAATCATCACCCTGAAAGCTTTCAAATGCTTTCTTTCAGCTCCCGGAGTAAGTGTTTTGTAGGCATAGTTTTCGGTTCGGTTCGTGTATGCTTTGACACGATCTTTTTGAGCAACTTCTTGCTCTTTGAAGAAAAATCCCGAATCCAAATCCAGTGCTCTCGCTATTTGCAACAGGGAGCTGACAGAGGGGGTCTGTTTACCGGACTCGATTTTTTTCAATAGATCAACGGAACAGCCTGTTTCATTGGCAATTATTTCCGGAGAGAGCTTTTTATCGATTCGGGCTTTTTTTATCATTTTGCCGACGGAGGCCGTCGTGGAGGTTTTTTTCTTGGTCATAATGACTCCGTCAATTGTGAGCGGATAAAACGGATAGCTTTGATTTTTTATACCTGGGAAAGCAGAAACAGGCATTCTTATTAACCAATGTCCGCTCTTGCTTTAGAGAACAGCCAGAATTACCGAGTGCTTTTAACGACAATTGATGTGACAGTTTTATCGTTACCGCCCATGCAAATCATCATTCCGTAAGGTGTTTTGTATTTAATTTGTTGTTCCGCCTTATCGGTAAATTGATGGAGTAAGTCGACAAGTTGTCTTACACCGGAGGCCCCGACGGGATGTCCAAATCCGCATAGCCCGCCAGACATATTGGTTGGAATTTTACCATCAACCAGCGTGTTACCATCCAGTAAAAACTGCCCGGCTTTCCCGCGCTCGGCAAATCCGATGGTTTCCAGCGCGATCAAAGCGGCAATGGAAAAACAATCATGCAGCTCCAGCGCGGAGAGGGAATCCTTGTCAATGCCAGCCATTCGCAGCGCATGGGAAACCGCGATACCTGAAGTGGTCAACAAAGTCGGATCTTTGGGTTCCTCAGTAATATCAGCTTCAGCACTGAAGATGCCGACAATTTCCACCGCATCGTTTTTAGATATTCCCATTTGCATGAGACCTTCTTCGCTCGCGATAATCAGTGAAGATGCTCCGTCAGTTACCTTTGAGCAATCAAACAGATTGAGATGTGGCACAAAGAAGTTACCATTAGCTGGTGTCATTCCGGTGGCGAACAAGTCGGGATTCGCATTGTGATATTCCTGGGCTTTGGGATTTTTTCGAGCATTGAGTACGGCCAGTTCGTACCACTTGCCCATCCCTTGTCGCATCAAGTTCGCGTCATATTTTTCGCCATAGGCTCCGGCTCGTTCGGAAAAAACTCCGGGGAAAAAGAAAGCATGCCCGTTTTTCCGTTCTTTTTTATGATATCCGGCAGCGGCCAGCACATCAGCACCATAAATTGCCTTCATGGTATTCTGCACTTCAGCGCCCACAACCAAAACCTTGTCTGCCAAATCGGATAGTACTGAACGAACCGCAGCGGCCACACCCAATCCACCCGAGCCGCAAGCACCCTCCACTCTCGTGCACGGTTTCCCTTTGAGGGATGGTGCCATAAAAGGAAGAAATCCGGGAAGGTTGGCCTGCTTGATGAACCGCGCAGCAATAAAATTCGTCAATACACCTTCGTCAAACTCAGCTTGCGAAAGCTGCTCAACAGTGCCTTGATACGTTTCTTTTAAATAATCCTCAAAAGGCGGCATTGGTTTTTTGGGATGAAACTCTTTGCGTCCCGATCCAAAATAAGTAGTGTTGTATCCGGCAGCCACATAAATTTTCTTTCTCAATGCCTTCATAGCGTATCTCCTAGAATAATGAGTTTTCAGGTCCGTATAAATGATGGAAGCCATTGACTAACACCTGGCTGACATCATCGCTTTTCGCCGCGATTCCATCACTAACGAGTTTTTGGGAAATCTCTCTGGAATTCATCAGATACGCCCTGGCCAATTGAGCTCCTTGACCATCCGCTTCAAACAATTTACCGAAGTAGGACTTTAATTTCTCATCCTTGTTCCTATCTCGAGACAGAACTTTCCACGGATAATGAGCTTGGGGAAGATCTCCCAACGCACTGTTACAATTGGCAACCCAATCTTTTGTCACTTCAACATAGCTTTTCTTATCCGAATCATAGACTCCGACGACGCGGCCTTTTTCATATTTTAAGAATCCATCTTTCTGAGAACCGTCATGGTATTGCCCTCCGGCAACCTCCGCTTTCAGCATCTTCTGAATAAATGAGCTGGAAAGGTTTTCATCGCCAATATATCGATCCATTGTTTCCAATATCATTTGAAACACATCCAATCCAACATAATCGATTAGCTGAAAAACCCCCATTGGTCGAATCATAAAATCATGGCTGACGCAATTGATCATATAAATTGCTTCAGGAATCGAGGTGCTCTGAGCGAGGGTTTCCATCTGCCTGATACCAAATAATCCGTCTCGAATAAAATGGCCATTTCCAATAAATCCCGCAATATCTTTGGAAGGCACCAGAACTTTTCGAAGGCGTTTTCCCAGCTCGACGGATATGCTTTTGAGTTCTTCGGTGGTCGATTTTGAGGCAATGATTTCCACCAGTTTCTGCACTGCCGGCGGGTTATAAAAATGATAACCGATCAGTCTTCCTTCGACACCGGCACTTTCCTCAATAACAGAGATAGGAATTGACGAGGTATTGGTATAAAAGCAGGTGTCTGACGGGCAAATGTCTTTGAGTTTAGTGAGTAATTCTTTTTTGATTTCGAGCTTTTCGAAAATGGCCTCAAATACCATCTTGGACTCGGACGCGCACACTATATCCGTGGTTGCATGAACCGCCAATAGTGCGCGATTGACAAATTCATCGGTAATTTCTCCGTTGTCAATCAAATCCCCCCGATCCTTAAAGTAAGATCGTAAAGGGACGATATTTTTTTCCGCATATCGAATCAGTTGAGCTTTTAAATAAGTGAATAAACCTTTCAACATTTCCTGATCGCGATCAACCAGATTAAGTTGAAATTCCGGAATTTTTCCACTCGGATTTTTCTCAACTTCCAAACGCGCCATCTCCTGTAACAACAATAGCGCGATTCCACTTCCCATTTTACCGGCGGCGCCGATAACGCTTACATTTTGTAAAGCTTGATCTAACATACTCTTATCTCTCCCCTAAGTTAATTGATAAACAAAGCGTTTCTGATAAAATCGAGGATTACATATTTCGACGATATCTTCCACCGATATCATACAAAAAATTAGTGATTTGCCCTAATGATACATACCGAACAGTGTTTAGCAACTCCTCAAATATATTGCCATTTCTAAGAGCGACCTCGCGTAACGAGGCCAGAGCTTTTTTGCCTTGTTCTGCGTTACGTTTTTCAAACTCAACCAGGTCATTAAGCTGACTTTTTTTATCTTCCTCGGTGGCCCGTTGAACTTGCATATTCTCAAAATGGTTATCCTCATCATTTTCCGATAGGAAGGTATTGACACCGACAATGGGATATTCGCCACTGTGTTTTAACTCTTCATAAAAAAGCGACTCCTCCTGGATTTTACTGCGCTGATATTGTTTTTCCATGGCTCCCAGAACACCCCCGCGATGCGAAATTCTTCGGAATTCCTGAAGAACGGCTTCCTCAACCAAGTCGGTCATCTCTTCAATAATAAAGGATCCCTGGTTCTGATTCTCATTTTTCATTAACCCATATTCTTTAGATAGGATAAGTTGAATGGCCATGGATCGACGCACCGATTCCTCGGTAGGGGTCGTGACCGCTTCATCATACGAATTTGTGTGCAACGAGTTGCAGTTATCATAAAACGCCATCAACGCCTGGAGTGTCGTTCGAATATCGTTAAAATCGATATCTTGGGCATGTAGCGAACGTCCCGAAGTCTGGATGTGGTACTTGAGCTTTTGTACTTTTTCTCCGGCGCCATATCGATGCCTCAACACAATCGCCCAAATACGACGTGCCACACGACCAATCACCGAATACTCCGGGTCCATGCCATTGCTGAAGAAAAAGGAAAAATTCTCGGCAAAATCATCGATTTTCAATCCCAGATTCCGATAATGCTCAACATAGTGAAAACCATTGGCGAGGGTAAACGCCAATTGCGTGATTGGGTTTGCTCCGGCTTCCGCGATGTGATATCCGCTGATACTGATAGTGTAATAATTTTTAATTTGATTTTCGGAAAAGAATTTTTGCACATCTCCCATCATCCGGAGCGCGAAGTCCAATGAAAAGATACATGTGTTTTGCCCCTGATCCTCTTTTAAAATATCAGCCTGCACGGTACCACGCAATTTTTGAAACACATTAAGGCGCTCTTGTTTATTGAGTTCCCGCCCTTGCTTTTTTTCTTCCTGCGCCACCGCTGTCATAAAATACATTGCCAATATGATGGGGGCCGGACCGTTGATGGTCATTGAAACAGAAGTCTTCGGTGCGCTAAGATCAAATCCTTGAAACAGCGTCTTCATATTATCAATGGAGCAAATACTGACCCCCGCCTCCCCTACCTTACCAAAAATATCAGGGGACGGGCTGGGGTTTTCTCCGTATAATGTCACACTGTCAAAAGCCACGGAAAGCCGATGTACAGTCTCCTCATCGGTAAGATAGTGAAAGCGTTTGTTGGTTTGTTCGGGCATGCCCTCACCAGCGAACAATCGCTTGGGATCTTCATAAGTCCGTTTGAAGGGGAACACACCGGCCGTAAACGGAAAATTACCTGGTAGATTTTCCCGGTAGTAAAACCGTAGCAAATCCCCCCAGGCCTCATAGGCAGGAAGCGCTACTTTAGGGATCAATATTCCGCTAAGAGACTCCGTTTTGGTCTCAGCCACAATTTTTTTACCACGAACTCGGTATGTAATCTGGTTTTGCTGGTATTGCTCTTTTATGAATGGCCATTTTCCCAGAAAGTGCTTCACCTCTTCGCTTAGCTGCCCCCATTCCTCATTGTATGCGCTTTCCAATTGTTCAAGGGTTCGTTTCTCACTCTTTCCGATCCGCTCTTTCAATATTTCTGTCGAATGATATAATGAGTAGCATTTATTGGCTGTTACCGCGTCATTTGCGGCTTGCTCATGATATTTGTCCACTGTATCGGCGATATCGGCCAAATAGTGTGAAGCCTGCCGATGAAGCGCGTCGAAATCTTTGTGACCGCCCGTCGGTAAAAGTTTGATCAGTTTTAGATCAATTTTAAAGCGCTTTTTATCCGATGGGATTTTTTTCAGAATATCAAGGAACAATTTGTTGATTCCGGCATTGTTGAATTCACTCGCTTCAGTAGCATAAATGGGAACATCCAAATCAAACAACGAGCGATTATTTAACTTCGACACTTTCATCTCATTATTGCGGACATAGCGAATAATTACCTCACGTAAAGCGTCTTCCGAACCCGGCTTCATTCGTTTGTTGATGATCGTAAAATCCGCCAGATCCAACATATCGATTTTTTCCAATTGACTCGGAGCCCCGAACTCAGCCGTCATCACATAAATGGAGTAATCGCTGATTTTGGTAATCAACTTATCTCCTTGTCCGATGCCACTCGTTTCTACCACAAGCAAATCAAAACCGGCGGCTTTAAGCGCCATGATCGAGTCTTCCAACGCCGTACTTAACTCGGAAGAACTTTGTCGTGTAGCATAACTTCTGGTGTATATACGATCATGATAAATCGCGTTCATCCGAATGCGGTCACCTAACAATGCCCCACCGGTGGAGCTTTTTGAGGGATCAACCGCCAAAACGGCAATATGAATGTCAGGCGATACTTTAATAAAGCGATTGATCAATTCATCAGCAACCGAGCTTTTACCACTGCCACCAGTACCCGTAATCCCCAAGACAGTGGTTTGTTTTGATTTTTGCGCAGCTAATTTCTTTTTGATCGCTGTTATTGACTTAGAGTTGAGATTATTTTCAAACGCGGAAATCAATCGGGAGATTTTATCCGGGGTTTTGGGCGATAGCCTGGTCAAGCTCAAGTCTTTGATTTGAGCCAGCGAATCATGTTCTTTCAGTTTTTGATTTATTTTGTGATGAATTTCCTCAATGATTCCGCGGATACCGATTTGTCTGCCGACATCGGCATGATAGATACGAGATACGCCATACGATTCAAGAGCCTCAATTTCTGATGGTAAAATAACGCCGCCACCACCACCAAAAACCGAAATATGGTCGGCGCCTTTTTCCTTGAGCAGGTCAATGATGTAAGTATAATACTCGTTGTGTCCCCCCTGATAACTGCTGACTAAGATGGCGTGAGCATCTTCTTCGATCGCTGTCTGTACTACTTCGACAACGGAACGATTGTGTCCCAGGTGAATGACTTCAAAACCTTGTTTTTGCAGCAGGCGACGAAAGATGCTGATTGAGGCATCGTGACCGTCGAACAGTGATGTTGCCGTAACAACTCTGATATTATTCAACATTCTCCCATCCAATAAATAAACGAAATGATTGTCAACTCCAATGTTTTGACCATAAGGCCCAAATTATCGCACGCGTGAAAAATGTTTGATTTCAGGCTGTAACAGCAACAATGGATTGAATCTAACTAAAATGTACTTAAACTCATGTGAATAGCTTAAATCTTCGCTTTATGCAAATTAAGGGTATTTCATGCTGTTTACAGGTATTTACTCCCATAATTTCAGTGCAATATGTGGTTGACGTTTTATAAGCCAGATCTCAACCCAGAGTTGAATCAAGCATTTTGCGTCAATATTATCGCATGGGGATTACAATTTTATCCGGAATTTGACGGCGAGATAACGCGGGAATATGCAGAAGCAAAAAGAACTCATTTGAAAGATGAACGGGGATATCAAGGCTGTGAAACAAGCTTCCAAAGATAACAAAAAAACATATGGCGCTAATCAGCCTCATTTTCTTCATTAGCTCCAAGTGTCTTCCAATACCCTAAACCAATTTTCATAAGCGATCTTTTTCAAATCATCATCATCAAACCCACTTTTCTTTAGCGCCTCGATCAACCTCGGGAGCCCGGCCGCGTCTTTTATTTCATTTGAAATCAGTGCCCCATCAAAGTCTGATCCCAATGCCACATGATCAACACCAATTCGGTCAGCTATATAGCGAATATGATCGACCATTTTTTCGAGAGGTGTATCAGGATTACGTCTTCCGTCCGTTCGAATAAATTCCACCGCAAAATTAATCCCCACCAGCCCGTGGCTGTTCTTTATGGCATCCAATTGATAATCGGTTAAATTCCGCGGAATCGGACAAATAGCATGAACGCATGAATGAGTAGCCACAATAGGTGCCATACTGAGTCGTTCGACATCCCAAAATCCCTTTTCATTTAAATGGGACACATCGATCATAATTCCCATACGATTGCAGGCTTGTACCAATTCAATACCAGCGTTTGTCAGACCCGGTCCGTCATCAGGAGAACCGGGGAAAGCAAACGTCACACCGGTACCAAAGTTGTTTTTCCGGCTCCAGACCAAGCCCATTGAACGTAATCCTTTAGCATAAAACCCAGGCAAATTACTTAAATCTCTAGCGATGGGTTCCGCTCCTTCAAAGTGGATCACTGAAGCCATTTGATCGTGTTCAATTGCGTGTTTGATTTCCGGAACAGAAGTAACGATTTTAAACCGCCCTCGGGATTCTGTTTCCCATTGCTTCAGGGCATCAATGCCAAGATCGGCAAACTTTTTGGCATGATCCAAGCTAACAGGCTTCATCATTCGTTTTAGCAATTCACCACTGAAATGCGTGCTAAAATCTCCTGTTTCTCCTTCCGGAGGTACAAAAACCGCGAACAGTCCTCCAACTAACCCGCCTTCAGAAGCTCGTGGGATATCAATATGACCACAATCACCCTTTTTAAAAAAAAGCCGAGTCGTCTTTTCCGGTAAGCATTGATTCAAGAGGCGATCGTTGTGTCCGTCAAAGATTGGTAATTTCAATTGGGAATTCATTCACCCTCAAGTTTTTTACTTTTGGTTTACTTTATTGATAAAGTTCAGATAATCGGTTCTGATAATCAACCTTACCAACAACTTCTCCCGAACAACAGGCAAATGGCTGATGCTATTTTGAAATAGTATCTCTTCTGTTTCAAAAATAGTGGAATCTTAGCTCGCGGAGATCACATCACGGGACAGCTAAACTCTCATCAAGGAATGCATTTGATTGTTTTTTCGCCCTTTGGGCAGATCCCGCGGTGCCATAAATCCTATCAGTTCATCCTTGAGATGGTCTAGCAAAAACAGGCAAAAAGGTAAGTTAATTTAGGGATATCCCCCTCTCAAGAAGCTTAGGACTCTTGTATCCGGTGCTTGAATTTTGAGCAATTCCCAAAGAATTGTGGCAACCACGGTGGCTCCATAATGGCGTAGCCTTGCGGAGTCTTGAGTTATAGTTGATTCTTGTGTTTAAGAGTGAAGTGGCGTACCCCTTTGTTTATT
>CAZJUM010000082.1:0-10942 GCA_964549175.1 uncultured Pseudomonadota bacterium
GTCAAGTAAAAAATGAACTTTTTTGCACTTTTTAAATAAGTTCTGAATAGATACAAAAAACCTTCCTCATCGCACCGGTGCGTGCGAGAGTATTCAGATGTGAAGTGGAGTTTTGAGAGAACTTTTCTTATCGCACCGGCGCGTGCGGGGGAATTCAGCTTGACGAGAATGATAACACGAAGAAAGAAACCATCGCACCGGCGCGTGCGGGGGAATTCAGTCTCAGTTTTTCAAGCGAAACTCCTGTAGAATATCGCACCGGCGCGTGCGGGGGAATTCAGTAATGGGATATTTTGATGGCATTTACAATACCATAGCGCCGGCGCGTGCGAGGGTATTCAACCCACGCGTTCTTTAATAAAGAGCTATCAAAGGTCGAGATTCTTAATGACATCAATACCGACCTGGCAGCGCCGTTTCGAGTGTCGCGAAACCACCCGGAGGAATTCCGCCGGGATTTTAAATGCCTTGTGTTCCGGTGAATACTTGTTAGATCGAACTCGCGAAACGCGGAGTCTTTAACCAATATCCAACAAAGAGCGATCAGCTTTTACTATCTTCAAAAGCTGTGTCTTAATGGTAAGCCTGTTGGCGGGAATTCCGGCATCAGCACGACATCGCCTTTGAGGCTTAAGCCAGTGCGGTTAGAGGAAAAGCTGTTGATAGGCGGGAAACCCGGACCGGTCTCTTCCGTTTTTTCCCGCCCCGCAAAAGGGAGGCGGGAATTTTCCATAGTCCCAGCGTTCAACAGGCGGATAAGAGCCTGTCAATCGCTTATCAGAGGAACAACGGATACCGGTGTGGAGACGAAAGTTTCAGTGGTGACAAAGCCCAGTTGACCCCGACTATTAGTCCCCGTTGCCCACAAGCTGTCATCGCTTTTCAGGATCATGGTGTGGTAATTACCGCCTGAGACATCGGTCACATCACCCGTTACATCTTTTACCTCTGTCAGTGTGTAACGATCCGTTGTGTCGCCAAGGCCCAGCTGACCATATTGATTATACCCCGTTGCCCACAAGCTGCCATCGCTTTTCAGGATCATGCTGTGAAAAGTACCGGTCCAGACAGCGTCCACATTATACGTCACCCATTCCGGTTTGTGGACATCACTTGTGCTGTTAAGGCCCATCAAAAGCCGTATTCAATAATTCTTTGGTATAGTCGTGTTTGGGTTGTGTGAAGATCTCCGCGGAAGGACCATATTCTACAATTTCACCGCGTCTCATAACGAGGACATCATGACACAGTGATTTGATGACTTTGAGGTCGTGACTAATAAAAACATAGCTCAAATTATGCTGCTTTTGCAGTTCTAAAAGCAATTCAATAACTTGAAATTGTACTGATCGATCCAGAGATGATGTCGGTTCATCCAGTACAATAAAACTGGGTTTCAAGATCAGGGCGCGCGCTATAGCGATTCTCTGTAGCTGACCCCCGGAAAACTCATTGGGATAGCGGTATCGTGTATCAGGGTCTAAACCAACTTCTTTCATAACGGCGATTATTCGTTTTTCTTTTTCCTCAGGCGAAAGATCAAAATGAACCACCAGCCCTTCTCCGATAACGCGATCAACAGGCATTCTCGGACTTAAGCTTCCGTAAGGATCTTGAAAGATAATCTGCATTTTTTTTCTAAACGGTCGAATTTCTTTGCGATTCAAGGTATTTAGATTTTGGTCTTGAAATTTGATTTCACCCTTACTTTCAATAAGCCTTAATATGGCAAGTCCTGCGGTCGACTTGCCACTGCCGCTTTCTCCAACCACACCAAGCGTTTGTCCCTGTTTTATCAGAAATGAGATATCCGTTACCGCTTTGATGTGATCGACTGTGCGTCTCAAAACTCCCTTTTGTATCGGAAACCAAACACGCAGCGCATCGATTGCGATAAGTGGCTTTGCTTCCGGGCCGGAACGTGGGGGATCATTGTCGAGTTCTGACTCCAATATTTCTTTGGTGTATGGATGGGTGGGAGCGTTGAAGATCTGGTTGGCCCCGGCAATCTCAACAACGCGACCATTTTTCATAACGGCTACCCGATCGGCAATTCGTTTGACGATACCCAGATCGTGTGTGATGAACAGAATGGCCATGCCAATTTCTTGCTGAAGTTTTTTGATTAACTCCAGAATTTGTGCTTGAACGGTGACATCCAATGCGGTTGTTGGTTCATCGGCGATCAACAAATCGGGTTCATTGATCAACGCCAAAGCTATCATGACGCGTTGACACTCACCACCGGATAACTGATAGGGATATGCCTTCATGCGCTCTTCCGCTCGGGCAATACCGACTCGCTTTAACCAACTTAATGAGACTTTCCGTGTTTCTGCAATGCTCAATCTTTTATGCAGGGAGACCGATTCATTGAGTTGCTTTTCGATAGTATGCAGAGGATTTAATGAGTTAATCGGTTCCTGGAAAATCATACTAATCTTATTCCCTCGAATTTGTCTGAGCACATTGTCGTTTGCCTTTAATGTGTTATCACCATGGAATAGAATTTCTCCGGTGGGGTAGGTCGCGGGGGGTGTGGGAATTAGTCGCAAGATAGACATTGCGGTAATGCTTTTCCCGGAGCCGCTTTCACCAACCAAAGCAAGCGTCTCTCCTTTTTCAATCGACAAAGAAACATTGTGAAGTGTCGGGTTTTCAACAATTCCTTTGCGGAAGGTAATACTTAAGTTTTTGATATCGATTAATGAGGTCGTCATCGTTGATCCTTAATATCCTTGACGGGGGTCAAAGGCATCTCGCACGGCTTCGCCAATAAAAATCAACAGACTCATCATCAGCGCCAAGATCGTAAAAGCGGATATGCCCAACCAGGGGGCCTGGAGATTGGACTTTCCCTGAGCCAGTAACTCACCCAGTGAAGGAGAGCCGACCGGTAGTCCAAATCCCAGAAAATCGAGTGCGGTCAATGTGGTGACGGAACCACTTAAAATAAATGGCATAAATGTCATGGTTGCCACAATGGCATTCGGCAGGATGTGAATAAACATGACTTCACGGTCTGATCGTCCCAGGGCTTTTGCTGCCATCACATAGCCATAATTGCGTCCTCTTAAGAATTCCGCCCGCACAACACCCACCAGTCCCATCCAGCCAAAAAGAAGCATGATGCCCAATAACCACCAAAAATTAGGTTCGACAACGCTGGATAAAATAATCAACAGGAACAAGGCGGGCATTCCGCTCCAGATTTCCATAAATCGCTGTCCCAGCAGATCAACCAGTCCGCCGTAATATCCTTGAAGCGCTCCGATAATCACTCCAATAATTGAAGACATGATCGTGAGCGTAAAACCAAACAGCACGGATATTCGGAATCCGTAGATAATTCGTGCCAGTACGTCTCTTCCCTGGGCGTCGGTGCCAATCCAGTTTTCCCATGTGGGAGGAGACGGCGCGGGACTGGGCAAGTCGTAATTGATGGTTGAGTAGCTGTAGGGAATTGGCGGCCAAATGATCCACCCTTCTTTTTCAATTAACTCCTTAATGAAGGGATCCCGATAGTCAGTCAGGGTTTCAAAATCGCCACCAAATGTGGTTTCCGAATACTCGATAAAAACCGGATAATGCAACTTATCCCGATAAGCAATCAACAGAGGTTGATCATTGGCGATGAATTCAGCGAATAAGGTAGTCATAAACAAAAAAGAAAAAATCCACAGTGACCCATATCCCCTTTTGTTTGCCTTGAATTTTTTCCAGCGCTCGCGATATAAAGGGCTAAGTTGCATATAACGATTCAGAAAACTGATTAAACCTTTCTTGATTCAAAATCAATTCGATGGTCAACCACCGTGTACATTAAATCCCCGATTAATCCCATAATCAGACCCAATAAGGTAAACATATAAAGGGTCCCGAACATAATCGGATAATCACGGGATAAGGTGGCTTCATATCCTAGAAGTCCGAGACCTTCCAGGGAGAAAATCACCTCGATTAAGACGGACCCGGTGAAAAACATTCCGATAAACGCGGAAGGAAATCCCGCGATAATGATCAACATGCCATTCCTGAATACATGGCGGTATAGAACACTGTTGTCAGATAATCCCTTGGCTCTGGCAGTAACAACGTATTGTTTGTTAATTTCATCTAAGAATGAATTTTTTGTGAGCATGGTTAAAGCGGCAAACCCACCTATTACCAGAGCAATGATCGGCAAGGTTAAATGCCAAAAATAGTCAAAAATTTGTTGAAAAAAGGAAAGTTCATCAAAATTCATAGAGACCATGCCTCTGAGCGGAAACCACTTGAAATAGCTTCCGCCGGCAAAAGCAACGATTAATAAAATCGAAAATAAAAATCCGGGAATGGCATTACCCAAGATTACGGTAGTGCTTGTCCAAACATCGAATCGCGATCCATGCGTGATGGCCTTTTTAATGCCAAGAGGGATGGAAACAAAATAAATGATGAGGGTACTCCAGATTCCCAATGAGACCGAAACAGGCATTCGCTCAATAATCAAGTCGACAACTTTCTTGCCCCTAAAAAAACTTTCCCCGAAATCAAAAAAAAAGTAGTTTTTGAGCATCTCAACATATCGTACCAGAATGGGTTTATCGAACCCGTACATTTTTTCGATTTCTTTGACGACATCCGGATGAAGCCCGCTCGCACCTTTGTACAAGGTTTTACTTTCCCGACCGATTTCGGTGTTGGTTTCATTTTGCTCTTGCTCACTACCCGTAATTCGTTCGATATTGCTTCGTTGTGTTCTCTGAAGAATCGATATCATTTGATCCACCGGCCCACCCGGGGCAATCTGAATGATAAAAAAATTGATGGTCATAATCCCGAGTAAAGTGGGAAAAATCAGTAGCAGTCTTCGAACAATATAGGCAGACATAAATCGTTATCGTTTGAAACTAAAAATTGGTAACATTTCGTTCGGGAAGTTTTCGGGCTTTCTCCCTGTCCAACCACCAAGATGCCAAACCAAAGCTATACTTGGGACGAGTTTTGGGGAATGAAAATTTATCCCAATGTGCCACTCTAAAGCTGTTTATGTAGCCATAGGGAATAATATAATGATTCCATAAAAGCACCCGATCAAGCACACGGGTCAGATTGAACATTTTTTCATGGTTAAACTGGTTCTTTTGAATCTCTTCGATAAGTATATCAATGGCAGGATTAGCAATGCTTGCTTGATTCCACATTTTGTCCACATTATCCGAATGCCAAAGCTGTTTAAAAAACAAACTTGAAGGCCAGCCGATGGCGGAAAAACCATTGTAAATCATATCAAAATCTTTGACTCTTAAACGTTGATTGATACGGGAGTTATCAACCGCTTTGATGCGCATGGTAATCCCCATTTTTTCCAGGTTTTTCTGGAATGGGACCACTTTTCTTTCAATAAGTGGGCTGAAATAAATCAGTAACTCGAACTCAAACGGCTTACCGGTATTAACGTTCGTTAATTTTCGGTCTTTGATTTCCCAACCTGCTTTTTTAAGAATCCTATGCGCTGTTCTGATTTGTTGTCTGATATTGCCCGAACCATCTGTTTGGGGAGGTTGATACTCCCTGGTGAAAACTTCTTCAGGTACTTTTCCGCGAAGGGTTTCCAGGATTTTTAGCTCTTGTTTGCCGGGAGCCCCCTTAGAGGCAAATTCTGAGTTTGTAAAAAAACTCTTGTTCCGAGTATATTGATCATAGAAGAGGTTTTTATTCATCCATTCGAAATCCAGGGCATAAGATAGTGCTTTGCGGACCAAGCGGTCATTGAATGGTGGTCGTTGTGTATTGAATACCAATCCCTTGATACCCTGGGGGATTTGATGCGGAATTTCCTGTTTTAATATGAATTTATTATCAAAATTCGGCCCCTTATACATCGTCGCCCAATTTTTGGGAGAAGCTTCGGATCGCAGGTCATACTCTCCCGCTTTAAATGCTTCCAGAGCAACATTGGAATCTTTGTAATAATCATAACGTTCCAGGACAAATTTCCCCAATCCTTTATTAACGGGTAAGTCTTCTGCCCAATAATCTTTGATGCGTTCATAAATGATATATTGGCCAAGTTTAAACTCTTTGACGCGATAAGGGCCACTGCCTAACGGAGGGATTGCCGTAGGTTCCGCGAAGTCATGATTTTTCCAAAAATGCGGGGCCATTATCGGCAAGCCTGCCACGCTATACATAATTTCCCCTTCACCCTTTACATTGAATATAAATTTAACGCGGTGCTTATCCAATGCCACCACGTCTTTGACCTTTTCCTTATATCGCTTTCTTACATTGGGTATGCCTTTTTCTTTGAACAGATTGAAAGAAAAAACCACATCGTCCGCTAAGATGGGCTTCCCGTCGACAAACCGCGCTTCATGCCTTAGATGAAATATGATCCATGAAAAATCATCCGGGTATTCTACTTTTTCAGCGATGAGCCCGTACCTCACTTTTAATTCATCAGCCGGTCCCCGCATAAGCGAGTCCCACACCATGCTGATCCCATAGGCGGCAGTTCCCTTGCCACTGCCACCGTAGGGATTAAAGGTGTCATATGTTCCGATGGCATAATAGTTAAATGTCCCTCCTTTAGGGGCATCCGGGTTTACATAATCGAAATGCTTGAATCCTTCCTTATATTTTGGCTTATTATGCAGGGCCAAGGCATAGGAAACGGTAATTTCGGGTGCTGAAAACGCCAGTGAACTCCATAACAAGAAAAATATAACGATTAAAAGTCTCATATCAACTCCGTTAGGATAATTAACTATATTAAATGACGGGCAATCGGTTTTTTACCTTTTTCTGAGTCCCTCCGAAAAGCTGGTTCTCAATTTTCGTGGGAAATTTGAGTCGTTATATCGCACGAGGATTTAAAAACTCATCCCAACGAAGTGTAAAAGAACTCCTGAGTTTGCCCATCTTTGATTAATTTGGACTTACTCGAAGCGGACTCATTTCAATTTCCAAAATGGCACATCAGGTTCCGATAGTCAAATCATGATCTTTAATCTAAATCTTCATATTCCTGGAAACTTTTATTGTATTGTTCCATCGCGGCCACACTCATCCCCATGCTGGAAAAACCACCATCGTGAAACAGGTTTTGCATGGTTACTTTGCGGGTAAGATCAGAGAAAAGGGTCACGCAATAGTTGGCGCATTCTTCTGCCGAGGCATTTCCCAGGGGGGACATGCGCTCGGTAAAGTCGATCAAACGATCCATTCCTCGAACACCGCTTCCGGCCGTAGTCATGGTTGGTGATTGGGAGATGGTATTGACTCTGATCTTTTTGTCTCGTCCGTAAATGTAGCCAAAACTACGGGCAATGGATTCCAGAATTGACTTTGCCTCGGCCATATCATTGTACCGAAATAGCGTGCGTTGCGCCGCGACATAAGATAAAGCGACGACGGAACCCCATTCATTAATTGCGTCTTTTTCCTTGGCGATTTTAAGCAATTTATGGAATGAAAGCGCTGAAATATCGATTGTTTTCTTAAAAAAATCATAGTTCACTTTATCATAGGCCAATCCTTTTCTGACATTCATCGACATTCCGATGGAATGGAGAATAAAATCAACTTTGCCGCCCAGGATTTCCATGGATTGATCAAACAGATCCGCCAGTTGGTCCATTCTGGTAGCATCCGTGAGAATTACCTTAGCGGCACACTTCTCACCCAGTTCGTTGATACTTCCAAATCGGATGGCCGACTTGGTATTGGTCAATGTGAAGATGGCTCCTTCTTCGTATGCTTTTTCCGCCACTTGCCAGGCGATGGATTTGTCATTCAACGCGCCGAAAATAATGCCCTTTTTGCCTTTAAGTAAATTGTATGCCATTGGTTTCCTTTATAGATTGATTGTGATCGCGACAAACGCCAGGGATCAAATTGCCGCATCAAAAATATCTTAAACGTCGGCTTTCGCGGATACCATATCATAGACAGTTTTACCAGTGTTTAAGGTTAATGGTCAGGGTCAATGTGTTCATTCTCTGTAATTGACGTCAATAAAGAATTTGGTATTTTATCATAATCAGACTTTAGCAAATTGGTTCAGACAGCTTCATCCCATTCAAATAATTTATTAAGATACAGGCCATGATACCAGGAGAACTTGAGGGGCGTCTCAACGAAAAGATCGTATGAATTTCGTGATAAAGAGTCGTTTAAATTACAAGGTTTTGGTCCGCGTAGATCAAAGTATCCGTTAAGCGGAAGAGATAATTCAAAGACGCAGTGTGAGCTCATCGCTTATAATCGCATCAATATTCTGTTGAATGAGTCGCTTAACCTCAAGTTGGTCATTTACGGTGTATGCAAATACTCTAAAACCATTGCTCTTAATAAGATCAACTTGATTTTGATCGATACTTATATAATCTGTATGCCAGGAGTAGGCGTTTAGGGACTGACAAACGGGCAGCATTTCTCGTGCGGATTTCCCTTTCGACAAGACACCAAGAAATAGAGATCGCTTGATTGTTGAGAGCTGTTTAAGAAATGGGTAGTTGAAACTGGATATGATGACTTGATGATCAATTTTCAATGATTCCAGTGTATTCGCAAGCAGCCTGGCACTAATATCCAATCGGCTCAAGTGCTTGCCACTTTCAAACTTCATTTCAATATTGACCGCCATTTGGTCTTTGGTATAAATTAATAGCTCTTCCAGTGCGGGAATACGCTCGCAAGCAAAATCAGGATGAAACCAACTTCCGGCATCAAGCTCTTTTAACTCCGTCATGGTGTGCTCGATCACAGCTCCCCGCCCATTGGTCGTGCGTTCCAATGTCGGGTCATGAATCACCGGGAAGCGATTATCTTTTGAGAGGCGGATATCCAACTCGATCATTTGAATACACTGATCCCGCGCGGCTTTAAAAGAAGCCATGGTATTTTCGGGATATCGCTTTTTATAACCTCTACGGCCAATGATTATGGGATAGGACAGGGTATTGATATTCATATCATCCGGACACTGAGATGAATTGATGGTTAAACGGGTTATCTTTGTCATACGCGAACCGCGAAGCGGGCAGCGTATGATTCTCTTATTTTTGGACCTATGAAACGTCTTATTTCCTGAAATCAGGCGGTTTAGCGCGATTCATGTCAAGTACACAAGCAATTTAACAAAAAAATATAAATATGCTCATGGACGAAGGTTATGTAAAATTTCACTCACAACTGCATGAAAGCCACCCTCCTTCCGACTGGGAACTGAAAGACATGTACCTCTGGCGAGATAAACTATATGACTTAAAGTATATCGGCGCGTACGAGAACGGCATCGGATACGGAAATATTAGCATCCGATCTCGCTTTGCAAAGGGATTTATTATTAGCGGAACATCTACGGGTAAAATATCATCCTTGATTTCAGATCATTTTACCAGGGTTATCAGCTATAATTCGGAAAAAAATCAGGTGGTTTGTTTCGGAAAAGTTCACGCGTCTTCCGAATCAATGACTCATGCCGCGGTTTATGAATGCGATCGCTCAATCAAAGCGGTTATTCACATTCATTCCAAAAAATTTTGGGACATATTAAAAGACAAAATTCCAAGCTCAGATCCCTCAGCGCGATATGGCACTCCCGAAATGGCAAAGGAAATTATTCGCTTATATCATGAAACGGATTTCAAAAATAGTGGTGTAATGGTTATGGGTGGTCATAAGGAAGGTTTATTGTCTTTCGGGTCGACACTTCATGAGGCGGGAAACAGATTATTAAAGATACTGCGTTAGCATCAGTAAAAACAAAGCCGTAAAACCACAAAATCAATATCAAAGGGAATAAGACCGCGATTACGGGTCAAAACGGGTTCATCGACTACGTCAAAACCATGGTGAAAATAGTAAGGATAACTCACACACTTGTGCCGGAACCAGTTTTGGTGGCATTTCCAATGATCCGGTTGATCCCGCTCCGTCAATATAAGCCAGCCCAGACTCCTCTTTCTTGATTATTGCAAATAGACAAGTATCTTTTGACGACCTCCTTCATTCCCATTTGGATGCATTCTACGGTCAACACATGGCCAATCGAGACTTCCAGAATATCTTTAATTTCCAAAAATTGGGGTAGATTGTCTAAGTCCAAATCATGGCCGGCATTTACACCAATAGCTAATTCCTGAGCCCGTTCCGCCGCATCCCGATATTGCTCCAAAACCGAATCAACTTGTCCCGTGGCATGTGCGTTGGCATAAGACTCCGTATACAATTCAACGCGGTCGGTTTCGGTTTCGGCGCACAATTCAACTTGCCTCACATCCGGATCTAAAAACACCGAAACACGAACATCAAAATCCTTAATTCGCTCGATAATGTCTTTCAACTTTTGTTGATTCACTGTTAAATCCCAGCCATGATCTGAGGTTAACTGATTAACATCATCAGGAACCAAGGTGCACTGATCAGGTTTGGTTTCTTTGATAATTCTTATAAAATCCTCTGAGGGGTAGCCCTCGATATTAAACTCAACATTGGGTTTATCACTCAAAAACCCCGCCAAATCATAGGCATCTTTTATCTTTACATGTCGTTCATCCTGCCGTGGATG
The DNA here is from genome assembly GCA_964549175.1 of uncultured Pseudomonadota bacterium. Classification (GTDB taxonomy): domain Bacteria; phylum SAR324; class SAR324; order XYD2-FULL-50-16; family XYD2-FULL-50-16; genus CAZJUM01. The sequence continues at coordinate 10,559 of CAZJUM010000082.1, forward strand.
CACCGTGATACCGTGAACCCCCAGATCACAAAATTTGCCCGCGTACTCGACAACATTAGGAAAGTCCCTTCCCCTTGAATTCCTTAACAACGCGATTTTATTTAGATTTACGCTTAAACAGGTCATGTCAAATCCTTTGGAAGTTTTGGTGACACATTGGGTATCTATTCAGAACTTATTTAAAAAGTGTAAAAAAGTTCATTTTTTACTTGACAAGGTTTTTGACGGATTTTTGTTAATCCGCCTACATGAGACAGTCTACAGAGATTGGGTATCATAACGGACGATAAAAAGCCTTTATAGGGATTTTTGTTTTTCGCGAACCCCCGGCCGCTGAAAAATAAAAATAGATTCTAAGCACATACAGAACAAAAAAATCCGCTT
>CAZJUM010000083.1:0-10906 GCA_964549175.1 uncultured Pseudomonadota bacterium
ATTAACAAAAATCCGTCAAAAACCTTGTCAAGTAAAAAATGAACTTTTTTGCACCTTTTTAATAAGTTCTGAATAGATACAAATTAAATAAAGTGGATCAACTCGGTTTTTGGCATCTCTCGGGTCCGAAACAGATTTTAACCTTTCCCAATACACTCCTTGAATATTCTCGAATACTTGTGGCAGCAAGAATATATCAATCCTTAACTCTCATGAATCCGCAATCATTTGTTGACATCAATAGCGACTTTCGTTAGCCTTTTGTTCACGATCGGTTAACGAAATAAGATTAACCAACTTGAATAATAGCATTTAGACAAATCCACTAGTGAAAAGTCGTTTACTTCAAATTCTTTCAAAGAAGCAAAACCGACCGGTTTCAGGTGAAATTCTTAGCTCGATGACAGGCATCAGCCGTGTATCGATTTGGAAACATATCCAAAAATTGCGACAATTAGGATATCCGATTCACTCATCGCCCAAAGGATATCAGCTCACACGCTTAGCTGACGCACTATATCCATGGGAGTTTCCGGGAAGAGAAAGTTTCATGGATTTTCATCCGACACTTGATTCAACAATGGACAGGGCTAAGGAGCTGGCAAATAACGGATGCCCGGACTTTACCGTGGTGGTGGCCGATCGGCAAAAAAGGGGTCGTGGTCGACTTAGCAGATCCTGGCATTCAAATAGGGGGGGCCTTTATTTCACTATAATCACACGGCCCGCAATTCCTCCGGTATTAGTGAATCAATTGAGCTTTTCCGCATCCGTTTGTTTGGTTGAAACATTTAAATGCTTATTTGACATTGACGCGAAAATCAAATGGCCAAATGATATATTGTTAAACAATCAAAAACTGAGTGGCATCCTCTGCGAAATGCGTGTTGAGGCTGATTTAATCGACTACTTGAATATCGGTATTGGCATTAATGTCAACAACAACCCAAGGCTGGCAGAAGCTAACTCCGTTTCCATCAAACAATTTATTGGTAGAACCATAAGTCGAAAGGAGATTTTAACTTACTTCCTGAATGCCTTCGAAGCCACACTGAAAGCCAACCAGTATCAGCAGGTCCTGGATCGATGGAAATCACATTCAACCACCCTAAACCAAAGGGTCAGAGTGGAAACCATCAAAGAAACCTTTATCGGTAAAGCCGTCGATATCGATGACAATGGCGCGTTGATTTTAATACTGAACGATAATTCCCAAAAAAAAATATACTATGGGGATTGCTTTCATTCTCAATCCCAGTAGTAAACAATGAATCAAGATCTCAGAATGACCGTTTACTCCGCGCTTTTAGCGGCCCTGATCGCTGCTGGTGCCTATATCGCCATCCCGATTGGCCCTGTTCCCATTGCGTTGCAAAGCATGTTTGTTTTACTTGCCGGACTTTTGTTAGGAAAAACTTGGGGTCTATGCGCTGTCGCCGTTTATTTGATGGCAGGTGCGGCTGGACTGCCTGTTTTCGCGGGTGCAAAAGGCGGAATGGCTGTGATTATCGGACCGACAGGCGGATATTTGCTGAGCTACCTGGCTGCGGTATTTGTAACGGGTTTAATTTCCCAACGCACACTAAAAACCTACAAAAAAAGCAAATCCAAGCAAATAAAGACTGACATGATTGCTGCCATTATCGGATCAGTCATTGTTTATACGGGCGGAGTCCCCTGGTTAAAATTATTTTTTGGATTTGGTTGGTCCAAAGCTTTGGCGCTGGGTCTTTATCCATTTATTTTAGGCGATGGGTTCAAAGTTGTCGCGGCCGCGTTAATTGCTCAAATTGTGCGTCCCGTCATTACTCAAAATATAGCCAAGACAAGTCATGAGTCTAATTCAAATTGAGAATCTGACTTACCGCCATCCTGACGGTTCGCCTGGTATCGCCAATATCAATTTTTCGATTGAACAAGGCGAATTTGTAATTATTGCCGGAAGGAACGGTTCCGGAAAAACAACACTATGTAAACATTTCAACGGACTACTTAGATCTGAGAAAGGAAGAGTTTTGATCAACAATGTAGCTGTTGATTCCAATTTGAGACAAACTCGACAATCTGTTGGCATGGTATTTCAAAACCCCGATAGTCAAATTATTGGTGAAACAGTATACAATGATATTGCATTCGGACCCGAGAATTTACGTTTAGCTCATGAGGAAATTCAGCAAAGAGTCGAACGAGCTATTCAAATAGTTGGATTAGAACACTTGAAAGATCAGCGTCCGCATACCCTGTCAGGAGGGGAAAAAAAACGACTGGCCATCGCCGGTGTGCTGGCCATGGATCCTGAGATTATTATTTTTGATGAGCCATTTTCCAACCTCGATTATCCGGGTTCAATACAGTTATTGCATCATATTATCCGTCTGAAACAGGAAAAACGGACTATCATTGTAATCACTCATGAGCTGGAGATCACCATAGCTCAAGCGGATCGATTGGTTATTTTGGAAAAAGGGATGATTGTCAGAGATGGCAGTCCGCAAGATATTATCGCAGAAGTTGAACAATTCGGAGTGCGCGAACCATGTTCATCGAAACTCGGCCAAGGGATTCAATCATGGCTCAATTAACCGCTTTTGCCTATTATCCCGGAAACACTCTGTTGCACCGGATAGATATCAGGGTCAAGCTATTGGTCATCATAGTGCTTGATATTATCAGCCTTCAATCCGGGATACAATCGCTTATATTTTTGTCTTTACCAATTCTGCTGGCTTTATTGATCCTTAATCTCCGAATCCGGCAATTCATATGGGAAATGCGCTATCTCGCCATCTTTCTTTGTTTTATTTGGTTAAGCCGGGTTATTTCATGGCAGGACGAACAAGCCATCATCTATTACTCAATTCCAATTAGCATACCAGGTGTACTTGAGGGTTTTATCGTTTGCTGGAGGTTAGTGATTATCATATTGGCAGGACTGCTGTTCGTCTTTTCATCCGGACCCATGGAAATTATAGCGGCAATCGTATGGTTTTTGAAACCTATTCCATTGGTTCCGGAGAAACGTATCGCTATTATGATCAGTCTGATGATTCGGTTTTTACCAGAGATCCTAAAACAATCCGCCGAAATCAGCGAAGCGCAAAAAGCGAGAGGCATCGAAAATCGAAAAAACCCGATTTTCAGGGTAGTCGCACACTCGGTCCCATTATTTCGCAAAATTTTTGAGATTGCTGATGATTTGGTGACTGCCATGGAAGCCAGATCCTACAGTGAAATACGAACATATATTAAACTACAGGCCAAACCACTTGATTGGATTTTTATCGCAAGCGCCATTTTCTATTTTACCGTTTTGTGGATCCTCCCTTCTCAGCAATTTATGGCCATTTAGTTTTGTTATCATTGAGATATCCGTATCAATATCATCCCAGTATCTTTCTCACTCAATAGAATAACCGCTGACCAAGCAACTCATAAATCGTTTTCCAATCGCCAGTTTCGCGGTTCAGTCCTCCAATATGAATACCTCTATTGCACCAGCTAAAAAATGGCTCCCTGCAACGCAACGGAAAGTCTTGTTTTTGAGAATTATTGCCACACAACCGAAACAGCACGCGGTTATTGTCTCTGGTTGGGCTTTTACAATGTTTGAGATAAGTGGGATAGGTTAGAACTTAAACTGATTGAATTGTAAACTTTCCAAACTTAGATGCGATAAGGTTCCGGCGGATGGTGCTCCCCGGTTAAGTAATATCTTTAACACTTCCATCACCTGAAAACCGGCAATAATAGATGCCGTGACAGCCGGTACTCCCAGCACTTTTTCAGAACTGATATAGTCAGCTTGCGCGGGTACTCTCTCCCCCATTATTTTTCTTAATTGGGTCTGCCCTGGCATAACAACTGTAAACTGACCATCAAATCCGGCAATAGCCCCATGGATCATGGGAACATTGAGATCAAGAGCCGCCTTTTCCAAAGTCAAGCGATCAGGAATATTATCCAAAGCATCAACAATTATATCAGAATCTTGTAACAAAGCTGCCGCGTTGGATTCTGAAACCATCGCGATATGAGGGCAAACCTCCACCGCCGGATTTATTCCTTTGACAACCTGTTTAGCCGTCTTAGCCTTGGGTAAATCGAAAACCTCAATACTTGATAAAGCCTGCCGGTTAAGATTGGTTTCATCAAATACATCCGAATCGATTACAATCATTTCTCCGATCCCCAAACGAGCCAGCAGTAGGATGACCTGTCCGCCTAATCCTCCGGCGCCAATTATTCCGACCTTACTTTTGGCTAACTGCAATTGATCTTCAAGGTTGATAACCTCACCGTTTCGCAAATACCGGCACGGGCGAACCCCTTGCTCCATCGCGGCGATACTCACTTCTCTGATACTGAGCTCACATTGTTTCGCAATACGCGCCATATCAGCATCATTTACGATGGTGACCGCTTTGCCGGTGGGGGCAAAAACCTGTTTGGCTTTGTTATTAATAAACTCGCCAACGCGTGTTTTCATAGCTTATAAACTCAAAAACTTAAAAGGAAGTTTCCTGCTTAAAGACCTCATTCTCAATCGCTTTTATCAGGGTCGAGTGAGATTTCTCCGATAAAGATCCCAGATCGCGTTGCCAATCTGTGGTCACACAAACAATAGCAAGGTGCTGATTCAGGATAAGATTTTCTTGGCACGAACACCTTGGATATAATTCATGCAGAAATTATCCTGGCCCAGAAGCATTTCACCGGTTTTCAACGCGCTCATAATCTTAGTATCAAATGGGTCCATAATCGCGGAATCGAATCCGTTAGCCATCATCAATAAAAGGGCTGAGCGGTTAATGATACGACGTTGGGGAAGTCCATAGGAAATATTGGAGAGACCACCGGTGGTGTGAACGCCTTTTAATTCAGTCATAATTCGATGTACAGCACTCATCACCATGGTTCCGTTGTTACTATCGACACTCATTGGTTGAAACAGCGGATCGACGAAAATATCATCTTTTTCAAAGCCGATGTTTTCCAATTCGGCAACAATTGATTGGGCACGCTTGAAAATATCCTCAGCTGTTTTTGGCATTCCGGAATCAGCCATACAAAGAGCGATAATACGACATTTCTTCCCTTTTAAAAAAGGAATCATGGCATCCATTCTTTCTTTCTCAAGACTAATAGAATTAATCATAGGTGTTTTCTCTACCATACCATATGCCGTTTCCAGAATTTTCGGGTCCGGACTATCCAAACACAGTGGTAAATCCGTAGCCTGCTGAACATTTTCCAACAGCCATTTCATATCTTCTTCTTCGTGACCAATACGCGCGCCGGCATTCACGTCAATATATGTGGCACCCAGTTCAGTCTGTTTTTTTACATCGTCCTTAATATAATCCGCATCCCTGGATTCAACGGCTGCTTTAACATTCTTTAATGTCGTATTTATCCGTTCACCAATTATTGTGAACATAGGATCTCCTTTTTGTTGCGAGTGATTGTTTTGTAATATGTATTTAAGTCAAGATGGTGAAGACTGAGTTTGAGCGGAGTAATTCCGGCACGGGACCCAGCTCACAGCCCTCACGACTCTTTGGGGTGTTAATTCAACATGGATTTGGCCAATTTACTCGCGGATCCCGCGTCAGCCGCGTATCCGTCCGCTCCAATTTCATCAGCGAAACTTTGGTTAACGGGGGCGCCACCAACCAGGATTTTAACTTTGTCTCTCAATCCTTTTTCTTCGATAGTATTGATGGTTCGCCTCATCATATCCATTGTTGTTGTCAGTAACGCAGACAAAGCGATAAAGTCCGCGCCACGTTCTGAAATAGTATCCGCAAATTTTTCAGGTGAGACATCGACACCAAGGTCAATCACCTCAAAACCGGCACTTTCAAACATCATTGATACCAGATTTTTACCGATATCGTGTAAATCACCTTGAACGGTGCCAATGACAATTCTTCCCGCAGCAGCTATATCACCATCAGCCAGCAATGGCTTCAATATCTCAATTGCGCCCGCCATGGCTTGCGCGGACATCAACACTTCCGGAATAAACATTTCGCCGGATTCCATTCTTTCACCAACGATGTCCATCCCGGGAATCAAAGCGTTACTCAAAATCTCTTTAGCCGGGTTTCCGGCATCCAAAGCGGCTTTCACTTGGCTGTTCAGTACATCGGCATCACCTGTTAACAATGTATCTGTGATTGTTTTCAGTTCCATGTTGCTCTCCTGTAAAAAATTAATAATGCAACGATCACATTGGAAAAATTGGAAAATGCACGCCCCTCAATCAGAGTTTTTTGATAAATTTTAAGCACCGCGATCGGGCTTAAACGTGTTATCACGGCGAAAACTTATGTGAATATCGCGACCTTTTTCTTCGTGGGATTAATCCTACAACGACACTTAGAAGGTCATATAACTGATATTATTGGATTATTGGGAGTTCTTACTTTATTTTGAGATGTAATTATTTCAGTCGCTTGCATGACAAGTATCGTTGTAGAGTTAATACTCATGACAAACCATAGAGCCCTTATACCAGGAGCGACTTTAAAAATTAAATTCACTAACATAGCCGGAGTAAGAATAAGTTTGGATTAATCGCTAATAACCAAAACCTTACTTTTGTTGCTTAATGATATCAAGGACAAATGATATTTGATGGTTTTTGAAACCGGCTCCCTTAATCAGTTACCCATTCAAAATGAACCTATCAGATATGCCATATGAGTAGAACATATTACGCAATATTGCAACTACACCCGTTTTTATAGAGACACAGAAGCTCAAACGCGGATTTCTTGCTAAAAAACGAGAGGCACTCATTCAAATGACACCACATAAAGATACATCAATATGTAGTGTGACACACTACCACCGAGAATAAATAAATGGAAGATTTCGTGAAATCCGAAATTGCCAGGAAATGGATTGGGACGCTCAAATCCGTAAATAACAGCACCAAGTGAATACAAAATACCTCCGGTCGCCAACCAGATCAAGCCGCCGATAGCTAATATCTGAATTAACGGCCAAATGGCAATAATAATCAACCACCCCATCAGAAGATAGATCGATGTCGAGATCCATTTTTTCCCCGAAAACCAGAACAGTTTTTTTATGGAGCCAATCACCGCTATTCCCCAGACACTTCCAAAAATACCCCACCCCCATGCTCCTTTTAACACGACCAAACAGATGGGAGTATAGGTGGCAGCAATCAAGATAAATATCATCACATGATCAATCTTATTAAATCGCGAAATCCATTTTTCAGAAACCCGCAAACCATGGTAGAGAGTACTGGCGGAATAAAGCAGCAATAATCCTGATCCAAAAATAGCGAAAGTAACGATATGTATTGGTTTTTCGGGAGAAATAGAATGCAAAATCAATAAGATAGTACCAATAATGGCAAATAAAATACCCAACAAATGGGTAATACTATTTACTGGCTCGCGAAAAAGCATAGATAAGCTCACAAATGCCTCCTGACCTTTACTCCTTTATAGGGGGAATTATAAACTTACCAGCCTATCAATAAAAAGCTGGTTTCGACGCTTATGTATTAGTTTAGCACATGTGTATAACGGTTCCTATTTTTTTGCCCGCTATATTACTTTTACAGCAGGCCCGGTAAAGGAAGTTTAATTGATGGATAAGGAAGGATCTCATCAATCTCGAAAAATCGGTAGCGCATAAAAATCCGCCATAAAAACAGGATTGCCACAATTATTTATCGGAAGAGAATTGATTGATTTTAATAAGAAGTGAGAAAGCATTATCGCCCGTATCTAAGCTTCTATTGCTTTAGCAGATCCCGCAATACTTGGTTAACGATTTTGGGATTCGCTTTCCCTTTGGTTTGCTTCATTACTTGACCAACAAAAAAATAGAATACTTTGTCTTTGCCTGATCTGAACTCTTCAAGCTGTTGCGGGTGATTTTTCAGAGTTTCAGAACAAATCATTGTCAGTTCACTTTCATCCGAAACTTGTTTTAACCCTTTTTCTTCAATAATCACTTCGGCAGATTTCCCTGTTTGAAACATGTCTTCAAAAACGGTTTTTCCGAGCTTGCCGCTAATAGTCCCGTCTTCGATAAAGCGCAACATGGCAAGCAGGTCTTCGGGCTTGACTTTACAGTCTGAAATTGGCTGTTTGGATTCATTTAACAAACGAGCGAAATCGCCTGTTATCCAGTTGGCTGCTGCTTTGGCATTTGCCCCCAAAGTCACGGTCTCTTCGAAATAGTGTGCCACGGTTTTATCGGAAACCAGATTTGAGGCCATATAATGACTGAGCTGATATTCATCAATAAAGCGGTCTCGTTTCTGATCCGGGAGTTCGGGTAAATTTGACTCTAATCGCCTGACTTCATCTTCTGTCAAACGAGCCACCGGAAGATCCGGGCACGGGAAATAGCGATAATCATCGGGATCTTCTTTGGTGCGTAGGGCCTTGGATATCTTTTTATGGGCATCCCAAAGTCGTGTTTGTTGGATAATCCTTTCTCCGTTTAAAACCACATCGATTTGCCGGTCTATTTCATAATTGATGGCAGCTTGAACATTTTTAAAGGAATTCAGGTTTTTGGTCTCTGTTCTCGTTCCAAACTCATTTTGACCCAATGGCCGGATTGAAACATTAGCATCGCATCGCAAATTTCCTTCTTCCATATTGCCATTACAGATTCCCAGATAGCTTACAATCGAGTGAATTTTCTCCATGTATGCTTTGGCTTCCCCGGCTGATCGCATATCAGGTTCTGACACAATTTCCACTAAAGGAATACCGGCCCGATTTAAATCCAGGTAACTTGCTTTGGCATCATTCCCTTCGTGGACTAGTTTGCCTGCATCTTCTTCCATGTGGATACGGGCGATACCAATTCGTTTGCTCGCGCCGTTAACCTGAATATTTATCCACCCTTTTTCGCAAATCGGTCGGTCGAATTGAGAGATTTGATAGGCTTTCGGAAGATCCGGGTAAAAATAGTTTTTGCGAGCAAACTGTGAATTAAGCCTTATACTGCAGTTGGTTGCCGCTCCAAGCATTACGGCAAACTTGACGGCGTCTTCATTGATTGTCGGCAATACTCCGGGTAAACTCAAACATAGCGGACAAGTATTGTAATTGGGTGACTTTCCGAATTCTGTTGAGCATCGACAAAACATTTTGGTTTGAGTTGCCAATTGCGCGTGGATTTCCAACCCAATGACTGTTTCGAATTCCATGGACTCCTGCTCATAAGGTCATTAAAGTGATTTGTTGATGGGATATGCCCGGTTTGCGGCTGGCCAAAAATAGACAGATATCTGCCATATTCCGATGTATAATGACACTTATTCTATACTGCGGTCAACAATCGGATGATTTATGGCCGGTGATCGGTCCGTCAGCTGGAATATTTAATAGTAAAAAAATTGCAACTGTTCAGCTAATTTCTCTCTGGTGGCTCCATAGTCTCGAAAAGCTATAGGTCTGTATGATTTTACATTAAGGCTCCATAAGGCTCCGCCATTATGGAGTTATCGGGGGTTTTAAAAGCGGATTTTTTGTTCCGTATGTGCTCAGAATCTATTTTTATTTTTCAGCTACGGTCAGGGGGTCGCGAAAAACAAAAAGCTCTATAAAGACTTTTTATCGTTCATTACAGCGCCAAATCCCTGTAGACTGTCTAATGTAAGCGGATTAACAAAAATCCGTTAAAACCTTGTCAAATAAAAAATAAAATTTTTAAAATAAGTTCTGAACAGATACAAAAAATTTAAATATCATACTACCGGTAGACCTCGACATAAGGAGCAAAAGCTGGACTCCTGGCACTCTAAGTTGACATACAAGCGGTCAAAAAAAAGACAGTATCGCTGATTTTGATCGCGAATTTCGGCACATAAAAAACTCTTGCGTTATTCTCCCTCTTATGATAAATTGTTCGAGTAGTATATTGGTTTATTTCCCCTGGTAATGATAGCCCTGTATCAAGAAACGGATTTCACAATGACATCAAAACAAATGCTTAATTTTTTAATTTCTGTGCTCGCCATTTTTTTCATCATCAGTTGTGGTGGTGTTTCAGGCTCTAGGTTTGAGGGTTCAGATGACAACGGATCAACAGCTTCGCTTTCGGTGAGCTATAATGCCAACGGAGGGGATTCCGATTCCGTGCCGGTGGATAATACGGCATATATCGAAGGGGATACAGTCAGCGTTCCTGACTCGTTACCTACCCGGGACGGATTTAGTTTTATCGCCTGGAATACCGCGCAAAACCCGACGGAGACGAATCAGGGAACCGCTTATAACCCCGGCGACGAGTTTATTATGGGAGCCACGGATATCACCCTGTACGCCCAGTGGGAGGGAATACCATATACGGTGAGCTATAATGCCAACGGAGGGGATTCCGATTCCGTGCCGGTGGATGATACGGAATATTTCACCGGGGATACTATAGTAATCGATTTTGACGTGGACCTTACCTTGGACAAGCACCGCTTTATGGGTTGGTATACCATGTCAGACGCTACAGCAGACCAGTATTTTTCCCAGGACGCTACAGTTGACACGATAATGGGGACTGAGAATATCATCTTATACGCCTGGTGGAAGGAAACCTACTCGGTGAGTTATAATGCCAACGGAGGGGATTCCGGTTCCGTACCAGTGGATAATACGGCATATATCGAAGGGGATACAGTCAGCGTTCCTGACTCGTTACCTACCCGGGACGGATTTAGTTTTATCGCCTGGAATACCGCGCAAAACCCGACGGAGACGAATCAGGGAACCGCTTATAACCCCGGCGACGAGTTTATTATGGGAGCCACGGATATCACCCTGTACGCCCAGTGGGAGGGAATACCATATACGGTGAGCTATAATGCCAACGGAGGGGATTCCGATTCCGTGCCGGTGGATGATAC
>CAZJUM010000084.1:0-10905 GCA_964549175.1 uncultured Pseudomonadota bacterium
ATAAACAAAGGGGTACGCCACTTCACTCTTAAACACAAGAATCAACTATAACTCAGGCAATTTACCAAAATGGCACAATTAAATTACCGGAAGCTGTCGAAATCAAAGAAAGCTCGCAAGTGATTGTCACTTTTTTGGATGACGATTTTGAATCGGATCAAGTACAGGAATCTGAAGACTACTATAAGTCTCCTCGGCAACATGAGCGTTATTAAGCAAAAGGTGAAATAGGGCTGTTGCCAAAAAGTAAGATGGGACAAAAACGATTAGTTTCCCACGCTTAATTTCCGATCCGCCTTGCATAGATTGATCGTTCTATGGCATAAATCACGGTTATTCAAAATTCAAAATCATTATATTTTCGTGAGTTAAATCGCGGATTCGCTGATATTCCAATCAGTTCCGTAGGTATTCACTTGAGCCAGGCTAAAACCCAGGTGCTTAAACCATGAATATCGGTCAACTCTTTTTAACCTCAAGCGGGACAGCTCAGTTTGAGCATTCAATAGTAAAAATAAATCAAGTAATTGTAGATTCAAATCACGGCAATTGCGTTTTAATTGTCTTTCAATAATTAAGTTTAACCACCCAGACGCTTATAAACCATGATTAATTATCTTAAAAAGAAAATCATCGGATCATATAGCGAAAAACAGCTAAAACAATACAAACCCATATTAGCTCGAATTAATGAACTCGAAAGTAATTTTGCTAATTTCTCCGCCGAACAATGTACGCGGAAAACCGAAGAATTTAAAAAGCGAATTACTGATGGCGAGGATCTGGATAGCATTTTACCCGAGGCATTCACTTTGGTCAGAAAAGTGGCTTCAGACGCCCTTGGTGAGCGTCCTTATGATGTTCAAATCCTCGGCGGAATTGCTCTCCACAAAGGGCAAATCGCGGAAATGAAAACAGGAGAAGGAAAAACGCTGACATCTACCTTGCCCCTGTACCTAAACGCGTTAACCGGTCGTGGTGCTCACCTGGTCACTGTCAATGACTACCTGGCCGAACGTGATGCCGCATGGATGGGTAAAGTATATAGCAATCTAGGTATGTCTGTAGGTGTAATTATTCACGACAAATCGGATGATCAACGCAGAGAAGCTTATAATTCAGATATTACTTACGGTACCAATAACGAATTTGGCTTCGATTTTCTACGTGATAACATGAAATTCGACCTGAATGATTATGTCCAGAGAGAACACCATTTCGCTATTGTGGATGAGGTGGATAGTATTTTAGTCGATGAAGCCAGAACCCCATTAATTATTTCAGGACCGGCAGAAGACTCCACCGAAACCTATTATACCGTCGACAAAGAATTGTATGGATTAGCCAGAGAGTGGCGCGTCATCGACAACCCGGACCTCACATCTGTCGTTAAAGAACACGGCATCAAAAAAGGTGAGGTGAAGGATTTTTTGAAACAAAAAGAAGATCTCGATATCGTTATTCCCGGCGACTACACACTAGAAGAGAAATCCAGAAATATTCAGTTGGCCGAAGGTGGCGTTGGCAAAATTGAGAAAAGGTTGAGGGGGATATTGAGAACAGCTAATTTATTCGATTTTGAAAATATCGAAATACTACATCATGTCAATCAATCGTTGAAGGCCCACTATGTATTTAAACGAGATATCGATTATGTCGTTCAGGAAGGACGGGTTCTGATTGTGGATGAGTTTACAGGTCGGATAATGGAAGGTCGACGATTCAGCGATGGTTTGCATCAGGCTCTCGAAGCAAAAGAAAGGGTGAAAATTGAGCGGGAAAACCAAACGCTTGCTTCCATAACATACCAGAATTATTTTCGTAAGTACGATAAACTGGCTGGTATGACCGGTACCGCGGAAACAGAAGCTGATGAATTTATAAAAATTTACGGGCTCGGTGTTATTGTCGTACCAACCAATGAAGATATGATCAGAAAAGACCATTCGGATGTTATTTTTAAGACCTCCGCTGCCAAATATCGTGCTATCGTGAAGCAGGTCAGAGAGTTATACCGTTCTAAACAGCCGGTTTTAGTCGGAGTTGCCTCAGTTGAGGCATCTGAATATTTAAGTATCTTATTGAACAAACACAAAATCACTCATAAGGTTTTAAATGCCAAATTTCATGAGCAAGAAGCGGAAATTATCGCCAAAGCGGGTCAACCCGGTGCGGTAACTATCGCGACCAATATGGCTGGTCGAGGTACCGATATCAAACTAGGCGACGGCGTTAAAGAAAAAGGCGGTTTGTTTATACTGGGAACCGAACGAAACGAGTCCCGAAGGGTGGATAATCAGCTCCGTGGTCGATCCGGGCGGCAGGGAGATCCCGGTGCCAGTCGTTTTTTTCTATCACTTGAAGATGACTTACTCCGAATTTTTGGCGGCGAACGAATCGCCAATTTGATGAATAGACTAAAAATAGATGAAGATGAAGCCATTGAGCATATCCTAATTTCACGTGCTATCGAAAATTCTCAGAAAAAGGTAGAAGCACACAATTTTGATATCAGAAAACATCTGCTGGAATATGATGATGTCATGAATCGTCAGCGAGAAATTATCTATCGTCAAAGAAAACGTATTCTGGGTGATTCCAAAGAAGATGTACTGCACGATATGATCGCTGATGTCTTAGATGTGCTGCTGGATACTTATTGTGATGAAAGGCAAGTTGAACAATGGGATTTTGAAGGATTGCGCAGCGAGCTCAGCACAATATTTCAATTGAAATTACCCGGTGATGAAGAAAAGCATTCTGATTCACAAGATACACTATACCAATGGGTTTCCGGAGAAGTGAAACAACTTTATACACGGAAAAAAGAGCAATTCGGTGAAGCCCACGACTATATTCTTCGGCAGATTCAATTGGAAATTACAGATAATTTATGGAAAGACCATCTGCTGTCCATGGATCATTTGAAAGAAGGGATCGGTATGCGTAGCTACGCTCAAAAAAATCCCTTGATCGAATACAAAAAGGAAGCATTCCAACTCTTTACTTCCTTAATGAGGAGAATTTCTCAAGAAAGTGTCAAACATTACTTCCATGTTAGCGTCGTCCGCGAACCCCCAAAGGAAATTGAACGAAAACAACAAGGGATGTCAATGATTCACGGAGAGTTGAACCGTTTGCAGAGAGAAAAGGCTGCTAAACAATCACCAATAAGAAAACGAATTCATATCGGACGCAATCAACCATGTCATTGTGGGAGTGGTAAAAAATATAAAAACTGTCACATGAGACAAGACATGAAAAATCAAAATTAACCAATGGCTATTAATGAGGAATGGTTCACACTGGAAAGTGTCAGATCCGGTTTTTTGCACCTATTGTTTTTTTCTATTCCATTCAGTATCGCGGGAGATGATTTTGCTATTATTGGTTTGTATCTGGTTACAATCGGCCTGGGCTTTAAAAAACGAATTCACTGGAAAAAAACACCGATTATTGCCGGGCTTGTTCTTTACCTGGTTGGCGCGTTGATCAGCACGCTACTCTCAGATAACCCTCTGATGGGATTTCCTTATTTCAGGAATTTCTGGCGATTGGGTCTCCCTTTCATCGTGCTTTTTGCATTGAAGGACCAACCGGTAGAGCGGTATATTCGAATCATGGGCTTCGTGGCTATCGCTATCGGATTATATGCCATTATTCAGTTTTACACGGGGCTCGATATTCTGCGATCAGAGGACCTTCAAAGCCGTTACCTAAAATACCATGGTGCTTGGCCTTCTGTTGGAGCGTTTACGCACCGCCTCACATTCGGTGGGGTGTTTCTTTTGCTTTTTGCGATTTTCGGAGCACTAGCCATTCCCAAATCCCTCGCACCCAAATTAAGACTATTTTACGCGTTAAGTGGCTTAATTACCCTTTTAGCTGCCATTTTATCATTTGGCAGAAGCATATGGTTGGGAGTGATAACCATTATTGTGGTTTTTCTCTTAGCATTAGTACCACAGAAAGCAAAGAAAATCTCATTTGCCGTTACATTGATTGTTATTGCCAGTTTTTGGTTCTCTTCTGATTACCTAAGGAAAACAGAATTTGCAAAATCGGCCCTTGGGTCCCGCATGCTGTCCATCACCTCATTGAAGGCCAATAAAAATCGCCTGATGATGTGGGAAGCTGGTGTTGAGATTGTTAAGGATCACCCTATTCTGGGATTGGGCCCAAACATGTTCCACTTAATGATCCCCTATTACAATAAAATTAGTGATAAAAACAAACAAAAATCCCAACATCCCCCCAGTCTTGGGGTGCACAACATTTATCTCCAAAACTGGATTGATTTTGGCCTAACCGGTTTACTGGGTTTTCTCTTAATATTTCTACTATTGATCAGCGCCATTAAACATAAGATAAACCGCTATAACATCAGACAATCTCTCGACCATGCGTTATTATTAGGTATTATGGCCGGAATCTGCGGGTTTTTAGTCGCTGGTTTTTTTGAAAATAACTTCCGCGATGGTGAGGTTCAGGTCACCGTATTAACCATAGTAGGGATTGCGCTAGCCTTGTTAAACAAGAAAGCCGAAAAATTATAAATGCATGTTTATAATTGATGACAGAAACATTAATTTTTGAATAATGTGTAAGTTTCATCACCTTATCAATACGGCATCCCCGCAACTTGAGTAACCCCGGCATACATGAATTTTTTCCGTCGCGGCGCGGACGAATAAACTATTTCCCGATATAGCATTATGAGTAACGATCACCAGAGTGTTTTGCCTGCGAACATTGAAGATACCATGAAATCCGCATATCTGGAATATGCTATGAGTGTTATCGTAGGTAGAGCACTACCCGATGTTAGAGACGGCTTAAAACCTGTCCACCGGCGAGTTCTTTACGCCATGCACGATATGAATATAGCTCACAACCGTCCTTATATGAAATCTGCCCGGATCGTGGGGGAAGTCATCGGGAAATACCATCCTCATGGTGAGAACGCTGTTTACGATGCCATCGTACGCCTGGTACAGGAATTTTCAATGCGCAACCCACTGATTGATGGTCAAGGTAATTTCGGGTCGGTTGATGGTGATTCTCCCGCAGCTATGCGGTATACCGAAATTCGCTTGCGGAAAATCTCAAAAGAATTCTTAGATGATTTAGATAAAAACACCGTCAGTTTTGCTGATAACTACGATGGCAGCCTTCAAGAACCCAGGGTCTTACCCACTAAGGTTCCGAATTTATTGATCAATGGTTCTACCGGAATCGCTGTCGGTATGGCCACCAACATCCCACCACACAATTTGGGAGAGATCATTGAGGGCTTGTTGCATTATATCAAAAACAGAAATACCTGCACACTCCAGGAATTGTTACCAGTTATCAAAGGCCCGGACTTTCCAACCGCGGGAATAATACTCGGCAGAGACGGAATTTATAACGCGTATAAAACCGGTAAGGGTTTGGTCAGAATCCGGGCAAAAACCAGCCTCGAGCCGATAAAAAACAGTGACCGCAAAGCCATCATCATCCATGAACTGCCATACGTGGTGAATAAAGCCAAATTGATAGAAAGAATTGCCGAACAGGTTAAGGACAAGAAAATCGAAGGCATTCAGGATCTGCGAGATGAATCTGATCGAACCGGAATGCGTGTTGTCATTGAACTTAAACGCGGAGAATCAGATGAGACAGTTCTGGCCAATTTGTTCAAACACAGTGCGTTGCAAAGCTCTTTTGGTATTACTCTGCTGGCCGTTGTTGATGGGCAACCACGGATTTTATCGCTTATCCAGATACTCAAGCACTTTCTGAATCATCGCATTGATGTGGTTGTGCGACGGACTCAATTTGAGCTCAAAAAAGCCCAGGAAAGAGCCCATATTCTCCAAGGCTTGAAAATCGCTCTGGATAATAGTGATGAGGTCGTCAGTCTTATTCGTTCCTCATCCGGCGGAAAGGAAGCGAAATCTCGATTGATGGATACATTTTCGCTTTCCGCGATTCAGGCCCAGGCAATTCTTGATATGCGATTACAACGATTAACCGTATTGGAATTTGACAAATTGGTTTCTGAACTGAAGGAGCTTCTTCGAAAAATTGCATCCTACCAGCAAGTACTCGGAAACGAGGATCTCGTTTTAGATATTATCAAAAAGGAACTCGCTGAGATCAGAGACACATACGCCACCGTTAGAAAGACAGAGATCATGGACTACGATGGTGAAATTGATCAGGAAGATCTGATACCTGTGGAAGAAATGGCTGTAACGATGAGTCGAAATGGATATATCAAACGATGTGCCGTTGATATATACCAATCCCAAAACCGTGGCGGAAAGGGCAAAATTGGCATGTCGACCGTTGAGGAGGATATTCTGGAACGGATTTTTGTGGCATCCACCCATGATACTTTGCTGATATTCTCAAATCTCGGGAAAATACATTGGAAAAAAGTATATCAACTGCCTTTGGCCAGTCGCACAGCCAGGGGAAGAGCATGGATCAATATTCTACCTTTGGAGGAAAACGAAAAAGTGGTCTATTGTACGCCGATCAGTGAGTATTCGGAAAATACCTATGCGATCATGTTAACCGAAAAGGGAATCATCAAGAAAACCGCCTTGACGGCTTATTCAAACCAACGTGCCAAAGGAACCAAAGCGATTGTGATTGATGAGGATGATAATCTCACCGCTGTGCGTATTGCTAAAGATAATGACATGGTATTCATCGCCACAGAATGCGGAATCGCCTTAAAGTTGCCGGCGGGTTCACTTCGCCCGCAAGGAAGGGTCACCAGAGGATGTCGAGGAATCAGATTCAAATCCGGTATTGACGATCGAGTTATCTCAATGGAAATCATAGAGGATGAAGGACATATTTTAACCGTCACTGAAAACGGATATGGTAAGAAAACTGATCCCGCTGATTATAGGCTGGGCAGCCGTGGTAATATGGGAGTGATGAACATCAAAAACAGCAAACGCAATGGCAAAGTAGTTGGCTCGATTATGGTCAATGAGACCGATGAGATTATTCTTATCACTCAAAAAGGGAAAGTGATTCGCTTGCGTGTAAATCAAGTCAGAATGACCGGTCGGGTAACCCAAGGGGTTCGATTAATCAACCTGGAACAAGATGAAAAAGTGGTATCAATCGCAAAAATTGTGGTCGAGGAAGAAGGTGATATTGGAGGTGAAAAGGTCGTTGATCCGATGGAAATTTCCGATGAAACTCAGGGAACCACGAGTAATTCGGATTATTAAGGTTGTCCATATGCGACATCGAATACTCATTTCAATCGCTATTTGTTTACTAGCGCTTTCCTTTTGCCAGCGAAATCAGGGGGAACATTTTTTTGATGAGGCTCTGGCACTCTGGGAGCAGGAAAAGTACGAAGAAGCGATCCAGAATTTTATTATTCTCACCAAATCGTATCCGGAACATTATTTGGTTGATGATTCTTTGTTTTGGGTCGGGAATATTTACGAACATTACTTGAACAATCACAAACAAGCGATTCGGTTTTATCGACTGCTGGTCAAAAAACTTGAGAATTCAGAATATGTTCAGCAATCAATGAAAGGATTGGCCCGAATTTATTTGACCCAAAACGATGATGACGGACTGAGAAAGGCCTTGTTAATTTTTCAAAAATTCCAAAAAACCGATGTTTTTGATGAAGCCTGGGGAAACAATCAATTTCAGCTCGCCCAAATTTACGTGAGATTGAAGCTTTATGAACAGGCACGGATGGCACTCAAAGAATTGGTACTTAAACGAAAAGACTCAGACTTGGTACATAAAGCCTACTATTTAATCGGTTCAACTTACTATATGGAAGGACGACAAGATCTGACCGAAGTCACTTATTTGGAAGCCGAAAAGACCTTCAACCACGCGCGCCAGTCATTAACAACCGCCATCAGTTTAGCGGATATCTATGAAGAAAAAGGGCATCTTCAGTCAGCAATTGATGTGTATCAAACCATATTGAATCGCTTGGACAACAAAGAAATGTTTTACCAACTCGCCAAGTACCGTATTGCCGGGTTGAAATCCAGATTGAAGAAAACCAACACGGGTTTGGACTACTAAGTTCCGAGCCGCAGCTACCGTTATACCAACTTACCTGATAAACCAGAACTCCAGAGAACTATTATGGGTGAAGTAATCGCAGTATCAAATCAAAAGGGAGGCGTTGGGAAAACGACAACTTGTATCAATTTATCCGCATCATTGGCTATCTTGGGTAAAAAAATACTATTGATCGACTTTGATCCCCAGGGAAATACCACCAGTGGATTGGGATTTACGCCAGGTGATTGTCAGCAGAATATTTATAAAGCGTTGATATCAGGGGAACCTCTCAAGGATCAAATCATTTCAACTGATATTTCAAAATTGAAGCTGATCCCTGCCAATATAGATTTGACCGGTGCTGAAATTGAGCTTGTGGGAGTGATTGCCAGAGAATTCAAACTAAAAAAAGCGCTCAGTCAATTGGTTGACAAATTCGATTATGTTTTAATCGACTGTCCTCCGTCACTCGGACTTCTCACTGTCAATTCGCTAACTGCCTGCAATAGTGTGCTGATTCCCTTACAATGCGAATATTACGCGATGGAAGGAATGAGTCAATTACTGGTCACCGTCAATCTGATTAAAGATACACTAAATCCCTCATTGGAAATCGAGGGTATTTTGCCCACCATGTTTGGCATCCGAAACAATATCTCAAGACAAGTTATTGAAGATGTCAAAGTTCATTTTCAGGGTAATGTGTTTCGTTCAATTATTCCGAGAAATGTGCGGTTATGTGAAGCACCTTCTTTTGGAAAACCTGTCTTTCTGTATGATCGTACCAGCAAAGGTGCCGCCAGTTATTTAAAACTTGCGAAAGAATTGCTGGAAAAAAAAACACCCAAACCCAACTATGAGCGCCAAAGATAGGAAAGCACTAGGCCGCGGGTTTAGCGCGCTTTTAAAACAAGTGGAAGAGCCGGTAACAACTGAGATCGATAAAGGGGTCACACAACTACTGATAGAAGATATTACCCCAAATCCAAAACAACCACGCATTGATATAAATACAGAGAAACTAGAGGAACTGGCTCAATCCATTAAAATTAAGGGGGTGTTGCAGCCGATTTTGGTTCGGCGAACGGAAGGACAAAACCAAAAGTTCGAGTTGGTCGCGGGTGAAAGACGACTCCGTGCCTCGAAACTGGCTGGCTTTGAAAAAGTTCCCGCTCTTATCAAAGAAATCGGTGATGAGTATTTACTGGAAATTGCCCTTATCGAAAATATCCAGAGAGATAATTTAAACTCCATTGAAGAATCCCGGGCCTATAAAAACTTATTGTGGGAACACGGATACACACAAGATGATCTAGCCAAACGCATTGGCAAAACACGTTCCGCTATTGCCAATTCCATTCGGCTGTTACAACTTCCCGAAACCATTCAAAATGATGTGGCAAAAGAAAAAATATCCGTTGGTCACGCCAGAACACTGATTACGCTTGAAGATAACTCAGAACGTCATAAGATCAGAGATAAAATTGTGAATGAGAATATCTCTGTGCGAGAAACTGAGAGAATGGTGCGGAAAATCAACCACCCACCCAAACGTTCGCCCCTAAAACACAATACGCGACTGGAACTTCCATCCCAGATGCGCCTCAATCAAGAACGCTTATGCGAACAATTCAAGACAAAGGTCTCCGTTAAACCAAACGGTAAAAAGGGAAAAATCGAAATCGAATATTACAGCACAGAAGACTTTAATCGAATTTTTGCGAGTCTACTTAAGGCACCACAAGAAAACTAATCAATACCAAGCTATGGCAGAATCCAAAGAATTTAAAACCAACAGTTTCTTATCGGAAAGCATCGACTTGAACGGGAATCTATATGTGAAGGGTGGTATTCGAATTGACGGCAAAGTGCGGGGACTTCTCAGAAGTGAGTCAACAATTTTTGTCGGCGAAGAAGCGGATATTGAGGCGGATATAGTCACTCAATCGTTGGTTTCCAATGGATCGATCAAGGGCCGCGTGGTGGCAAAAGATACGGTTAAGATCAACAAACCGGGATCAATCAGCGGTGAGATTTATACATGTAACCTGGGCATCGAAAAAGAAGTATATTTTAATGGGCGATGTCAAATTCTAAGTCCGCAGAACAACCCACAACCCAAACTCCACGGCCCTAAAAAACCACGAAAAGCAATACCAACAGACCTCGCATGACCAAAGCGCAAAAACATCGGGATGCTTTCGTTCGATGAAAGGCACGGTGATATTTTGCCGTATTCGAGGTTATTTATCGACCTGTCAAAAAAATGATATCAATGCACCGAAGCACTCACTCTTTTGTTTTAAAAAGCTACCTGATTTGCCAAATCAAGCTGCATAATTACGAAAATTAAAGCACTTAAGCATATTATAAATTAAATTGCTCCCATTCTAAAACGGATAAGGAAATTACCGGGGACATAAAATGGGAGAAGAACAAGATAATCTACATGGTGGAAAACTGTCCGATGGTAACAACAATTTGTACTTTATCGTCAATTTTTGACTTATTAAGCTTTTGCAAACGCAACGGAGAGGCAATATTGTCGCAGACTGAATGAGAAGAGAAATTAATAAACTCTTGATACACCATGGCAATGTTTCGCTTACGAACACCAGTTACGTCAACACCATCGATTATTAGTTTTCCGCAGGTCGTTCAAGTCCCGCTAAAATTCTCATCAGCGTGGTTTTACCGGACAATGTTGGGTCTAATAGGACGTTTAGCGATTTATTCTCAAGCGTAATATTCGACTCTTAAATATATGGCGCGCCATTTAAGGTAAGGCTGATATTGTCCAGAGATATAGTCAAATGTTGTGTTCAAAAAAGTTAAGCAGCAATATCCCTTTCT
>CAZJUM010000085.1:0-10811 GCA_964549175.1 uncultured Pseudomonadota bacterium
GTATGCGGACGGAACGGTTTAGAATATCTGTCATCCCCGCGGATGCGGGCATCCGTTAACCTAGCGGTTTTAAACAGCATAATAAAACCTGTCATCCTCGCGGATGCGGGCATCCGGAAAGCCATTTGGTTTCTTAGGCTTTTATTGTTAGATTCCCACTTTCGCGGGAATGACAGGGGGTGATCAAAGAAATGAGCTTGCGAATGGTACATAATCATATAAAATAATATCAAATACATACAGGCGGGTTGATGGGTCCCGGCAGCGGTAACACTGATTTTATACGCTTGGATTACCTGGGCACCGGCAGACGCGCCAATATATGCCGATAGTCATGATACGATATAAAATGGGGCACAATGTGTCGGGGGAAACGCGGATTTGATGATCCGGTGATGCACAAATCATCCGATCCCTCAGTATTCTTAATATCCGGAAGTGGTTCCGACTCCCGCATCGACTCTCATGTTGATTCCCGTGATTCCTGAAGCTCCGTCAGAACTCAGGAATAGAACAGCTTGACTAACCTCTTCGGTTTTAACCAATTGTCTCAACGGAGATGCTGATTTATATCGATTCACGCCATCCACCCAGTCTTTCTCTAATCCTTCTCGATATATCAGACCGGGAGAAACCACATTCACTCTTATTCCCAATGGTCCCAATTCCAGAGCAGCAGCCCTTGAGTACTGAAGTAAACCACCTTTCGATGCATCATAGTGGCTATGCATAGAAGCTGGTGAGTCTGCTTCAATAGAAGCAATATTAACGATGACCGCGTTGCTGTTAATGTTATTCTCCAAACGCGTTTTTACCAGCTGAGAAGTGCATAAATGCGGGGCCTTCAGATTAACAGTCATCATTTCATCCCATTTTTGACCATCAATTTCTTGCAAAGACAAAGTCGGCTGAAGTGCCGCGTTATTCACAAGGATATCAAGCTTATCGCTATAATTGCCAATTGAAATAAATAGTTTTTTGATTTGATCTTCATTTGATAAATCAACTTCAAGAAGCTTGTAATCGCATGATAAGGTTTCAGTAAAACATGTTACGGATGTATTAATTTTCCGGACAGCAAGAATTACCTGTGCCGACGCCTCTCCAAAAGCTTTAACCAAAGCCCTGCCCAGAAAACCTCCGGCACCGGTGATCAATACGGTTTTTCCCGAAAAATCATAGTTAATTTTCTTTTTTGCCATATTCTTATTTTTTCTCCCTACGACTCAGTTCCTCAATGATTTTTTTGAAACGCGGGAATTTCCGGCTTAGAATATCTGAATCCGCAAGAACAAAATCCTTTTCTGTAAAAGCCGGCGCCATTGTTGTGCCAAGCAAAGCCCACTCTCCGCCGCATAAGCGAGAACCTTGAACATAACCGGAAGGGACGATGAGCTGAGGGATTTCTCCTTTTTCCAGTCTGTTCCCCAGAATAATCCTCCGGGAAACTTCCTTTTCAATAGAGAAAAGCCATATTTCAGCAGGCGATCCGCAATAAAAATGATAAATCTCATCCGTCGGCAACCGATGAAGAGCCGAAAAACCTTTTTCACCCCTTGTGAGCAGATAATAAATGGCGGAGCCGGCAGGCTTGGATTCATGGTATTTGGCTTTGATTCGAGAGTCATCCAGAATCTGATCAGATATCCATGTTTGCCTGTAAAATCCACCTTCTCCCGGTAACGGTGCCAAATTGAGTTGTTCAATAACTTCTTCTGCTTTCATTTCAATTTCATCAATAATAAGTCGATCTATCTATTTGAGAGGATAACACCCGGATAGAATATATCCTCTCACTAGAAAAACGAAATATGATCATAGCTCTTGTTTCACAAAATGACCGAGACATTTTTCTGTCACGGCTAGAAACCAGCCTGGGTTCTGGAAGAGGGAACAACCAGTTTACCGGAAGCGATATCCTTTTTGGCCTTTGCGACGGCATTCTTTACTTCTGCGGGTACCACAGAGTCAAATGCGTGAAAAGGAGCGATATCAATAGCGCCTTCTGCGATACCGTATACTTTGTTGATTCTGCCTTTAAATTTACCGGCCAGAGCGTCTTTGATGGTCAGATAAGTCGCGACGGTAGTCCCTTTCAGCGCGGAGGTCAGAACATGATCAGGAGCAAATCGATTTTGATCGACATCCGCGCCAATGGCTAGGATTCCTGCTTCCTTGGCGCCATCAATCACACCCATCCCGGTCAGGCCGGCCAATTGAATCACGATGTCAGCACCCTGCTCAACAAGAGCTAAGGTGGCTTCTTTTCCTTTAGCCGGGTCACCGAAGGTACCTGTAACAATGCTCTTTACTTCACAACCGGGATTAACCGATTTGACACCAGCCCAATACCCTGCCTGATAACGTTCTACCGGCGGAATATCCATTCCCAGAACTGCCCCCACCATATTTTTATTGTTCAACTTGTCGGATCGATCCGCATATTGCTTGGTCATATACCCCGCGACAATTCCGGCCAAGTAGCCGGACTCATGCTCTTTCCAGGTGATCCCCTGCAGGTTTTTAGGCGCTTTACCGGGATCAAACCAGAGATCAATTCCCGCGTACATGGCATGCGGGTTATTTTCAGCAGCTTCAACAACGGCTTCCGCCATTAGAAATCCCACGGCGAAAATCAGGCTGGCACCGTCCTCGGCCAGTCCGGAAAGGTTAGGAACGAAGTCGGTCATCGATTTGGATTCGATCATCCGCACATCAATTTTCCCGCTATCAGCCGCCTGTTTCAATCCGGCGTAAACACCGTCATTAAAGGAACCGTCTCCCAATCCGTTCACATCCGTAGCCATCCCGACAATCATCTTGTTGCCCGCCACGGCGTTTGTCATCAAAAGCGGAGTCAACAGAATCGCCACTATTAACCCCTTCCACAGATAATTTTTCATATGTTCTCCCTTTGATTGTTATTATTATGTCATTACCTAAAATCATTCATATCCGCGATATCGTTTTCCTAAGACCAAGCATGTGATCAGGAACAATATTCTCACCTGTACGCGATTGAAGGTTTTGACTAAAAAAAAATCCGCGATTCGGAACACTGCAAATACTTCTTTCTAATCCGTATTTCCCTCGATAATAAAATCGTGGCCCAGGGCACTCGGAGCTACGGATCGTTTCACCAGACCCACCACAGCAATAACGGTAATAATATAAGGAAAGATAAGGAACAACTCCGAGGGAATCTTCCATGTGGTGACCACCTGGAACCGTAACTGCAGAGCATCCACGAACCCGAAAACAACGGAAGCCACAAAAGCGCTGACGATATTCCAGCCACCCGATATGTTGGCCGCCAGAGCAATAAATCCGCGCCCTCCTGTCATACCTTCCGTAAACGAGCGGCCATTTTCGATGGCCAAATAAGCACCGCCCAAACCGGACATCAGCCCGGAAATCACCACGGCAATATAGCGAACCCGTTTGACCGATTTTCCCAAGGTCTCCAAAGCCAAAGGATGCTCTCCCGCTGCGCGAATATGCAGTCCAAAAGTGGTTTTTCTCATCATCCAGGCCAGTAGGACAACCAGAAGCAGGGATAAATAGACAATGGGGGTTTGGTTGAATAGTATTCGACCGATAAGTGGAATCTCAGAAAGTACGGGGATTGCCCAGCGGAATTCACCCAAAGAGATCCCGACCGGATCTGAGGTTCCGGGATGTCCGTAACATAGCACCATAAGAAAGCGCGTGAGACCGAAGGCCAGGATGTTAATCACCGCTCCCGATATCACCTGGT
This sequence comes from uncultured Pseudomonadota bacterium, assembly GCA_964549175.1. GTDB lineage: Bacteria > SAR324 > SAR324 > XYD2-FULL-50-16 > XYD2-FULL-50-16 > CAZJUM01. The sequence goes on from CAZJUM010000085.1 coordinate 3,758, forward strand.
TAAGATGAAGTGTGATTGAGGCCCAGGCATGCAACAATGACAATAATCCACCAGCCAATATCCCCCCCATCATTCCCATCCAGGGGTTGCCGGTCACCAACGTTACATAAGCGGCAAAAAAAGCACCGATAAGCATCAGACCTTCCATCGCGATATTGATAATTCCGGATCGTTCACAGATCACCGCGCCCACCGCCGCCAAGGTGATGGGAGTGGAAAGCCGCAGAGCGGCTGCGAGAAGATCCGCGTTCAAGATCGATAGCAATTCGTTCATATCGCGCTCTCCTCTTTCTTAAAAAAGTGTTTAATTTGATAACCCATCCTGCTGTAAATGTATTTCGCTAAGATCAGAAAAAGAATGATCCCTTTAATAATCTCGACAATAGAATTGGGAATTTGTTCGGTTCTGGCCATGTATTGCCCGCCGGCATCCAGAGTCCCCCAGAGAAGCGCGGCGAAAATCACCCCGATGGGATTGTTGCCCGCCAGCAAGGCCACCGAGATTCCGTTCCAGCCATAGCCGGCATTTAGATTTTCGAACAAGCGATGATCCAAACCCAACACCTGGTTAACACCTGAAAAACCGGCAAGTGCTCCGGAGATCAACATGGCGATAATGATGTTGTTTCCGATTGAAATTCCCTGAGCTCTGGCCGCTTCAGGATTAAGACCCACCGCTCGGATCTCAAATCCGATTTTTGTACGATAAAGGAGATAATAGACCAGCAACGCGACAAGGATGGCGATCAGGATTCCCATGTGTAAGCGATAGTTGGCTTCAGGCATATAGGCTCGAAAGCGCGGCAACCAGTTAGATTTCAAAATCGGATCGGTAACATAGGGATGTTTGGATGTCGTCGGGTCTCCTCCGTTAGCCCGAATGAAAATGTTGGTCATGAATTTGATGCTGTAGGCAAACATCATGGTGGTAACAACTTCGTGAGCGCCAGTCCTGACTTTAAGCACTGCCGGGATGTAATTGTAAGACGCCGCCAGAGCTCCGCTGATAAGGAAAATCAGAGGTATCGTGATCCAACCCGGAAATCCTAAATGAATCCCCAGCCAGGTCGCGGCCATGGCGCCGACATAATATTGACCTTCCGCCCCGATATTAAACAGCCCGGCATTAAAGGCAAAGGCGACAGCCAGGCCGGTAAATATCAACGGGGTAGCATTCAGTACCGAGATATGCCAATTCTTGATTAACCCACCGTAAAACAGAGCACCGAGTCCATTGATTGGATCATAGCCTGTAGCAGTCATGATTATGGCCCCAATGATCATGGCTACCAGAATACCAATCAGTGGAATTTTCAATGCTTTCAACACTTTTTTGAGATTCACCGCGATCGCTTTTTCCCCCTTATTCAGTGCTTCGATAACAAGATACAACGCGACTGCCCCTAAGAGCGGAAACACCCCGAAAAAGTAGGAGGCTGAGTAGAGAACTGTTCCCCCGACGCCGAGGAGAATGACACCAGACCACAAGGTATGTTTTATTTTCATGATGCGAAAGTCTCCTTTTCGTTTCCGCCGGTCATATGTAACCCTACGGTTTTCTCATCGGTTTTTTCCGGAATCAGTTCCTTTACAATCCGTCCCTCAAACAGAATGAGTATCCGGTCGGCCAGTGAGAAGATCTCTTCCAGTTCCAGGGAAATTAGCAGTATCCCGACATCCATACCGCGCATTTCCAAAATCCGGGAATGGATGTACTCAATTGCTCCTACGTCAAGGCCACGTGTGGGTTGAGATACCAGCAGGAATTTTGGGTTTCTGGAGATTTCACGAGCGAGAATGACTTTTTGTTGATTACCTCCGGAGAGATTTGATGTCGGCTCGTTTACCGAAGCCGTCCTGATGTCGAAGTTCTTTGCCAGCTTTTGGGCATATTGAGTGATTTCCTCAGTTTGTAGTGTGATCCCTTTGACCCAGGGTTTTTTGTGGTGTTTTCCCATCAAAATGTTTTCCGAAATCGTAAATGGCAGCACCAGACCCGCGCGATGACGATCAGAGGGAACATAGGAAATGCCATTTTCGATACGCTCCCGGGTTGACAAAGCGGTGATATCCTGACCGGAGTAAAACAACCGCCCGTCTTGGATATTGGTAAGCCCCATAATTGCTTCCTCCAACTCTTTTTGACCATTGCCGTCGACACCAGCGATTCCGACAATTTCACCCGGCTTCACCTGTAAGGAAAGTTCCCGTATTACCTTTACTCCTTTCATGTCGCGCATCACCAGATTGTCAATACTGAACACTGGCGTTTCTTGTGCCTTATGTGCCTCTTTGGTCACGGATAGCACGACGCCACGACCCACCATCATATTAGCAAGTGCTTCCTTTGTCATTCCTTTCGCCCGGCACTCTCCGGCAATTTCACCCTGTCGCAGGATATAGACTCGATCGGAGATCGCTTTCACTTCCTCAAGCTTATGAGTAATCATAATGATTGACACTCCGGAATCACGCAGGGTTTTAATTACGGAAAAAAGATCCTCTACTTCCTGCGGTGTCAACACCGAAGTAGGCTCATCCAGAATCAGAATTCGCGCGTTGCGGTACAACGCTTTCAATATTTCAACTCGTTGTTGCAATCCCACAGAAAGATGCTCAATCAATGCTTCCGGGTCAATTTCCAATTTAAACCGCTTGGAAAGATCCCTCACCTTGGTCACCGCCGCTTTAATATCGATAACACCACGTTTTCCCGGCTCCATGCCTAATATGATGTTCTCTGTCACGGTCAGATTGTTAACCAGCATAAAGTGTTGATGAACCATTCCCAACCCGCAATCAATGGCATCTCTTGGGGATCGAAACAATATTTCTTTCCCATCCAGCAGAATCTTGCCCGAGCTGGGCCTGTAAAGACCGTACAGCATATTCATAAGGGTCGATTTCCCCGCGCCGTTTTCACCCAGCAAGGCGATGATTTCGCCGCTGTGCAGCTTCAGACTGATGTTGTTGTTAGCCAGCACTCTCGGAAACCGTTTGATTACATTGCGAGTCTCAAGAATGATATTGCTATCGGAGCTCATTACCATCTCCGTTCGTGTGAAAAAACTCTTCGCCCGGAACTCACTCGTTGGAAAGATCAGCAGATCAAAAAACTGATCCTGGCTAATGCTCAAAAGCCATATAACTCAACCAAAAACACAACAAAGCAGTAATTCCGCTTCGCGTCGGTGAAAAGTTTAATCGTGCTCGACACCGCGGTGCTCGTAGTCAGTGTCGATGGTTGTTTAAAAAACGCTTTGAAATAGGTCGATATAAACAAAACTCGCCGCTTACTAACTCTGACCAGATAGCTTACATGTTTGTCATCAGACATTTTGCGCGATTATTTTTGGGGAATAATATTTTTTATCGAATCATAGTTAAAGAGATTTTGATAGGTCAAATAAAAAGGGCAATTTTTAAAAATGAAGGTGAACAACCTGAACAGAAATAAAACCGTGCGTTAAAACTAATATCTGAAAAATGAGATCCCACTCCGGAATCCGGCAATTGACAAATAAGCTTGATAATTCATATCGAAGCCATTACGCCGAAATTTTCCTTTAAAACGGCAGCTCACGGTTTAAACATGTTGATACGGAGTTCGCTTGACGCGTATGGGAGAGGGGAAGCACCGGCTTGTTAGCTAAAGCCGGCACCTCTTGAGGAGAAAACAATAAAAAGTTTTAATATGTTGATTTGGTCGAATTCGCGTCAAAGATATGGAGGTGTTTCAGATTGAAGGAAAGTTTTATTTTCTCACCAGGTTGAACAATTTTACGACCTTCACATTTTCCCGTAATTTTCAGACCATTGACATTAACATGCATATGGGTCTCACTACCCAATGGTTCAGTTACAACGACAGTTGCGTCAAACTTCCACTCTTCAGGAATCTCACTGCTTCCGTCTTCCAGAAAAATATCTTCGGTTCTGAGTCCCATCATTACTTTTTGTCCCTCCTTTATTTGAGCCCCGTCTTTTTCCGGAACAGGCACATTTAATCCACCGGGAAAAGTCACTTGTAAGCACTTATCACCTTTTGAGATGCGGCCTTCCACTAAGTTCATCGGTGGATTTCCGATAAATCCGGCCACAAAAATATTTACCGGATTTTGGAACAACTCAATTGGATTTCCCACTTGCTCGATATATCCGTCCTTCATGACGACAATCCGATCACCCAATGTCATGGCCTCAATCTGATCGTGTGTGACATAAATAATGGTGTTGTTGACACGTTGATGAAGTTCTTTGATCTCAATTCGCATTTGGGTTCTTAACTTGGCGTCCAAATTTGAAAGAGGCTCATCAAATAGAAAAATCTCGGGATTACGAACAATGGCTCGTCCCATGGCGACACGTTGTCGCTGGCCACCGGAAAGCTCAGAAGGTTTGCGCCGGAGGTAATCCTCTATATTCAAAATCTTGGCTGCTTTGGTGACACGTTCCAGGATTTCAGGCTTAGGTGTTTTTTTAAGCCTTAATCCAAACGACATATTATCGAATACATTCATGTGCGGGTATAAAGCGTAATTCTGGAATACCATGGCCACATTTCGATCTTTTGGGGGAATATCATTGACCACCCGGTCACCGATTTTGATTTCCCCACTGCTGACTTCTTCCAGACCCGCAACCATTCGCAATGTTGTCGACTTTCCGCACCCTGACGGACCAACCAATACAATAAATTCCGAATCTTTGATTTCCAAATCGATAGAATGAACAACCTCCAAATCACCATATCTTTTAACTAAATTCTTAAGCGAAACTGTTGTCATCTGAACCTCCTGATCATTTTGTTGAAATGCTGAAATTGATTTTTGTTAACAAAAATCAATCATTTGCTCTTTGTCAACAAAAGTCAATACCTAAAATATTTTTTATAATTATTTACAATTCGCAAGCTCATTTCTTTGATTACTTCCTGTCATTCCCGCGAAAGTGGGAATCTAACAATAAAAGCCTAAGAAACCAAATGGTTTTTCGGATGCCCGCATCCGCGGGGATGGCAGGTATTCTAAACCGTTCCATCCGCATACCATCGGTGGATACCCGCATCCGCGGGGATGACAGGCCGCCCATGGCCGCGCACCTGCTGTGGCAACCTGGATACCCGCATCCGCGGGGATGACAGGCATTATTGGCAAGTTATAATGTTAATAGTACATAATCAGGATATTTTTTGTTAACAAAGGACAATTGTGGTTTTTTATGCTTCTGCCCTAATCCTAGTTTTATACAGGCCAGCTTATTATTGGTGACCAGCAATACAAACATCTCAGCGGTTTCTCCATATCTCCGACGATCATGAGACGCAATGTCTCAATGTTGGGTTATTTTTAATCTTCTATGGTTAGCGATAAAAAACCGAGTACTTTTGGCTTGTTTTGTTCTAAGGCAATGACAGGGAGGTAAAAAAGCCCGGTATTGATGAAGAGATCAAAAAAATGGTGTACTCACTCAAATAACGCATAAACTGCGAATGAATAACGATTTCAATTTTCGGTGATACTGATTTCTGAATCCCGGAACACTAATCAACTCAGTTCATCGCTTTAAAAAATGGGGAGGCTGGTAAAGATGAGGTCTAAGAAGCTATTTAATCGAACGGAATTCTCCGGATCTCTTGGGGATATTGGAACACTACTGCCTATCGCGACAGGGATGATTTTGATTAATCAATTAAATCCACTGGGTGTATTTTTCTCTATAGGATTATATTACCTGTTCTCAGGATTATATTTCAAAGTACCGGTTCCAGTTCAGCCTATGAAATTGATCGGTACTTATGCCATCGCTATGGGGTTAAGTTCGCAGCAAGTATTGGCTTCCGGCCTAATAATGGCCGTGATTCTATTTTTACTCGGTATTACAAATCTGGTAACCGTCATCGGGCAATATATCCCAAAGTCAGTTGTTCGTGGTGTTCAACTTTCTACGGGTGTCCTGTTACTCAATCAGGGATTGAAGCTGGTGATCGGGACATCGCAGTATCAAAAAATTCAGCAAATGGCCGAACCCTTTTTAAAAGTAAGCGATATCGGAGTACTAGCGATACCTATAGGGATAGTAATGGGGATCACGGGTGCCGCGCTCATTTTATTGTTGATCAATAGCAAACGCTTCCCGGCAGGTCTTGCGGTTGTGTTGCTGGGATTGTTTACCGGTTTGTGTTTTGGCCGTTACAAGGGATTTGAATCCTTTACCCCGGGCCTTTTTTTACCGGATATTCTCGGATTCGAGTTCCCGGCGCGAGTTGATTTTGTCTTTGCCATGTTTGCATTGGTTTTGCCTCAGCTTCCAATGACTATCGGCAATGCTGTGATTGCTTATGTTGATTTATCAAAGGATTATTTCGCGGAGCGCTCCGGTCGCGTAACTTACCGCTCTGCCATTCTAAGTATGTCATTCGCTAATGTGTTGAGTTTTTTACTTGGTGGTGTTCCGTTATGCCATGGATCTGGTGGTCTGGCGGCTCATTATCGCTTTGGTGCTCGGAATTTGAGCTCAAATATAATTATAGGCGGAATATTCACTTCCCTGGCACTATTCTTTGGTTCAAGTTTGTTGGGAATTGTATATTTGATTCCCATGGCCGTACTTGGTGTGTTGCTAATATTTGCGGGAGCCCAACTAGCGATTACGGTCTATGACTTAAAGACCAAAAACGAGTATTTTATTGTGATTATCATGTTGGGAGTCACCTTGGTGGCTAACCTGTCCGTCGGCTTCGCTGTAGGGGTAATTCTGACACTTATTTTTAAGTGGAGTCGGATAAGTATATAAAGATAATTCATTGATTGCCACGGATTCAACGCTTATTCGTAAGACGGTTGTTTTCTGAATCCCCGCTTTCGCGGAGATTTCCGCTTTAACATCTGCATGCCCCATGAGTTCTTGAACTACTCGGATATTCACTCCGTCTTCCAGTAAATGTGTTGCAAATGAATGTCTAAATGTATTTGTGGATACCCGTTTTGTAATCTGTGCACGGTGAACCGCTGTCTTCACTGCTTTTTGTAAACCCGATTCCAAAACATGATGT
>CAZJUM010000086.1:0-10756 GCA_964549175.1 uncultured Pseudomonadota bacterium
GGAATGACAGGGGGTGATCAAAGAAATGAGCTTGCGAATTGTACATAATCAGATACATATTTGTGCCTCTTCAATAAAAAAACGGACAATTGTCAGGGCAAAACCGGAGGGGGGGGATGTCTAATATCAATTAACAAAGGCATCAGGTCCCAATTTCTCGGGGTTCAAAGCGCCGGTCATGATGGCCACTGCATCAGACATATTATACTTTTTAGGATCAATCACGGCGATTCGTTTTCCCAAACGATGAATATGAATTCTGTCCGCTACCTCAAACACATGCGGCATATTGTGACTAATCAATACCACGGGCAGTCCTCGATCACGTATATCACGAATCAAATTAAGCACTCTTCCTGACTCTTTGACACCCAACGCCGCCGTTGGTTCATCCATAATAATCACTCGACTCCCGAACGCGGCCGCACGAGCGACCGCAACGCCTTGACGTTGTCCGCCGGATAAGGTTTCAACAGCTTGGGAAATACTTTGGATGGTTAATAGTCCCAATTCAGATAATTTCTCCCGCGCCTGTTTTTCCATGACTTTTTTGTCGAGCATGCGAAACACACTTCCCAGAATCCCAGCTTTGCGAATTTCCCGCCCCAAAAACAGGTTATCGGAAATACCTAATGCCGGCGATACTGCCAATGTTTGATATACCGTTTCAATCCCGCCTTCACGCGCAGCCATGGGATTATCAAAATGGACCGGCTTTCCGTCCATAAAAATAGAACCTTCAGTACATGCAATAGCACCGGACAGCGCTTTGATTAAAGTCGATTTTCCAGCCCCATTATCACCAATGATGGCCAGTACCTCACCAGCATACAACTCAAAATCCGAGTGATCCAAAGCGGTTACATGGCCATAACGTTTTACAAGGCCTTTGGCTTGTAAAATTGCTTGTCTCATTATGCGGCCTCCTTTCTAATCCATTGATCGACAGCCACTGCTACGATGATCAGCAATCCAACGGTAAATTCCTGCCACAACACATCCAATCCCGCCAGAGCGAGTCCGTTGCGAAACAAACCGACAATCAGCGCGCCGATCAAAGTTCCGAAAATGGATCCCCGCCCTCCAAAAAGGCTGGTACCACCGATAACCACTGCTGTTATACTATCCAGGTTAGCGGTGTACCCGGCCTGAGGGCTTACGGAGCCGATGCGACCAATTAACACCCAGGCGGCCACCGCACAAATCATTCCGGCAACAACATACACAGAGAGTAACACACGTTTTGTTCTGACACCGGCCAGTTCAGCGGCTTCCGGATCATCTCCGGCGGCATAAACATGCTTACCCCAGGCGGTCCAATTAAGAAGATACCAAACTAAACAAAAGAGCAAAAGCATGAGTATCGATCCGTAGGTCAGTCGAGCACCCAGAAAATCAAAAGACTTTCCGCTCCATTGTAGCAATGGGGCTATTGCTTCGATATCTTGTGAACGAATGGTTTGACTTTTTGAATACCAAAGATTCAGTGCGAAAAATATGTTCCAGGTTCCTAGTGTAACAATGAAGGGGGGAAGTTTCAATCGTGTTACCAGGGTTCCGTTAATCGCACCGGCAACGGCTCCGATAGCCAGGCCAAACGTCAACGCCATATATGAAGGAAACCCGTAATCTATCGCCAATCGTCCCATCACGACTGATGAAATCACCATGATCGCGCCAACAGATAGGTCAATCCCCGCGGTCAGGATGATCAAGGTTTGAGCAATCCCAAGCGTTCCAATAATCGTAACTTGTTGTAGAACCAAAGAAAGATTAAACGGATGCAGAAAGCGTTCACCAACGATAACACTAAACACCGTAATCGCCATAATCAACACCATCAAAGGAGCTGCGGTCGGTTGCCTGTGAAAAAAACGATGGATTCGCGTGGGAATGGAATCCAACTCACCGGAAAATTGGGCCACAGGCCCTGAAACATGCTCCTTTATTTTCTCGTGCTCGCTCAGTTTCGATATTTCAAAATCTGTTTGAGTAGACATAGGGTTTCCTTAAATGCCCGGATGAATATCACCCGAGCTAAACTATTCTTATTGATGATTTACTTTGATCAACTATCCCCAGCATTTTAGCAATCCCTCAGCTGCCGTCAATGAAGGAATACCTGGTACAGGTTGATTGGTAATCAACTCAACACCGGTGTTGAAGAAATCCAAACCGGGAGTTGCGCCAGGTTTTACCCCGGTTTTTGCGTAAATCACGATTGCTTCGATTCCCATCGCCGCCATTTTCAATGGGAACTGCATCGAAGTTGCCCCGATCACATTTGAGTCAATATTCTTAACACCCGGACATCCGCCATCCACAGAAACAATCAATACCTCCTTTTGTCGTCCGACTGCCTTTAGCGCTTCGTAAGCACCCGCGGCGGCCGGTTCGTTAATGGTATATACCAAATTGACAGAGGGGTCTTTTTGAAGAAGATTTTCCATCGCTTTTCTTCCCCCTTCCTCACTTCCATTGGTCACATCATGTCCCACGATTCGGGCATCATTCTCATCACCAATATCATTTGGATCTTTTACATCAATGCCAAATCCCTTCATAAATCCTTGGTCTCGCAGGACATCCACAGTGATTTCGCTTGGATTTAAGTCCAGCATAGCGATCCGAGCGGAACTTGCACCCGATCCCATTTTAGCTTTTGCCCATTGGCCAATCAGTAAACCGGCTTTGAAATTATCGGTCGCAAAAGTCGCGTCAGCAGCATTGGCGGGATTCAGTGGCGTATCCAGCGCGATAACAAGCAAACCCGCTTTTCTGGCTTTTTGAATAGTGGGTACAATTGCCGCAGAATCATTCGGCGTAATCAAAATTCCTTTGGCACCTGCAGCGACCAGGTTTTCAACCGCCTGTACTTGTGACTCATTATCCCCATCATATCGACCGGCAAAAGTCCGAAGTTCAATTCCCAATTCTTGGGCTTTCGCTTTCGCGCCTTCTCTCATTTTTACAAAAAATGGGTTGGTATTCGTCTTAGTAATCAGCCCCACGATGATTTTTTCAGCAGCCATCGTTGGAACCGCAAAGCATCCGATGAGCAATACCAGCGTTACCATTTTAAACAGGTGTTTCATAATTTTCTCCTTTTCTTCATTAAACATTAAGTGAATGAATCTCAACCTCTCAACCATCATGCAATGCTTGGTGTGAAGGCGTCAAGTATTACAAAAATGTTAATGAAAAATTTCAAACATAAGATATATTTTGTAGCAATTGTAATGTTTTCTGAATTGACTTAATTCCTTGGTTTTGAGGAATTATTTGATTGCTCTATAGATTGTCATTTTCAATGATACTCATAACCCGCTAACTATCGCCACGAGTCACCCTAAGACGATGAATCGGTATGGCTTTATGAATGACAGAACTTTTGGGGGTTGGGGAACGGAGTGACGAGCCCATGCTGGTTGTGCAAATTCAAGAGTGATTCTAACACTGACTGTGTGGATTCGTCATTCCTCCTTAATCCCCCATAAGTGTATCATATTGTTTTTATAAAATACTTGAAGATCTATCATTTATTGGACTACTGAAACGCGATACGCTAATCAATAGCGACGTGCCGATTTCTATTAACGATAAAGAGAGACTATCAGAGTCGCTACCGCTGCCTCGCGATGACAATAGTTTTACAGCAGGTAACTATGATCATTGTTTCATAAAACTAATTCTGATAGTGTTCGCTGTGCGGCCAAAGTAATGGTTAGGAAGGCTTTTTGAGGTATGCTTATCGTTATCCGGCTCTTACGGGGCCTACAAAAGCATATCCGATACCACGTTCGGTTAAAATGTATCGAGGTTGTTTCGGATTGGCTTCGATTTTTCGCCGGAGACGCAGGATCAGCACGTCAATGGTACGGTCAAATACCTCACTTTCAATACCGCAGGTTTTTTCAATCAGTTTTTCTCTGAATAACACGCAATCAGGTGCATTAACCAAGGTTGACAGCAAATTGAATTCAGCAAAGGTCAGATCGACACTTTTGCCGCTGGCTTTGTTTAAGGTCCTTGATGTCAGGTCTAAAATCCAATCCCCAAAGTGCAACTGATCATGGGGCTGATCAATGATGCGATTTGAGATTTTGCTAAGTTCCGTGTTACGGCGAATTAATACCCTAACCCAGGCCAACAGCTCACGTATATCAAGCGGTTTCACCAAATAGCCATCCGCTTCCAACTCCAAACCAATGATGCGATCGGTTTCGTCCCCTTTTCCGGTTAGCATCATTATGGGGACGGTACTTGCGGCTCTCACTTTTCGAGCCAGTTGCAGTCCATTTTCTTTGTTCAAGCGTAAATCCATTAGCAATAAATCAAACTCTTGTTGATTCATCGCTTCCCACATGGCTTTTTCGTTAGCTACAGTTGTGGCTTGGTAACCGTCTTCTTCCAGCGCATCAGTCAGGATATCCCGTATATCTTCATCATCACCGACAACTAATACATGAGGTTTTATGGGTTGATTCATAGGCCGGGCCATTTTAATTGTGGAAAGATCATCATTACAGGGCAATACATATACCGCAGTGTAATTAGGGCATTTCACTACATATATTTGCGATATAAAGATCTCAAAAAATTATAAAAACATCATATTAGATTTGAATTCATTAATTATAATGATGGAATACTAAAATTTACGCTATTCCTGATTTTGGTTTTCCTTGTTACAGCCATTCTGGAGGATGATGAAATTAGTTTTTCTGAGATCGAATTCTAAAGCAAATGATTGCTCTGACCAAGATATATATGGATCATTATCAACTATAGTGCTCTGAGAATTAGGAGGATGACGATTCAAAATATTTTAACGCGCGTGTAACCCCTTCTTCAAAGCTTATTTTATACTTAAATCCCAATTCAATCTGTTTCTGTGTATCACCACCACGAGCAAAAACCCCGGAGGGTTTGTCGGATAATCCAACGACCTTTGGATCATATCCCAGTATATTGGCGGCCATTTGGGCGAATTCAAGGAAACTGGTGTGGATACCGGTAGAAAGATTTAATGCCCTACCATCCTTGATTTTATCCATGGTCATTAACACGCCGTCCACGCAATCCTCAATGTGGATAAAGTCGCGCATTTGCTTGCCAGTACCCCACACGGTTAGTTGACTGCGATTGATATTCCGCAATGCTCTTTTGCATATTCCGGGGAAGGGGTAGCAATCGTCCTGGTCTTCACCGTATCCTGAAAACGGACGATAGCTTACCGAATTGATTCCATGTTTTTCATAGGCTAGTAATCCCAAATACTCATGGGTGAGCTTGGCCCAGCCATAGGACATATCGGGTTGTCCGATAGTGCCGTCAAATTTGATGTCCGATTCTTTTAATAGTCGGTAGTTGTCTTCTGTTTGCATACCAATCGGGTACACGGCACTGGAACTAAAACAGATGGTTTGCTTGGGAGTCGCCTCAACGGCCCATTGCCAGAATTGTGAATCGATTGAGAGATCATCAGCAACCGCCAGCGGATTGTTCTCAATCATTTCTCGACCGCCGACCATGGCAGCCAGATGGAAAACATAATCAAAATCGCTATCTTTATGATTTCGAAAATATTCGCGACAATCAATAGGATGGAACTCGAAGTTCTGATAGTCCTTCGGGTCAAATAAGGGCCAGCCTTTAACAGGGTCGATTCCGCCCGTTAACGGAACAATGTTATCCACGCAGATAACATGATCTCCGGCGTCCAGGAAACGTTTGATAAAGTGACGACCTACAAAACCCGCGCCACCGGTTACAAGGATTTTTCTCATGCTAAAACAAACTCCTGAAGATTTCGAAAGCCCGCTTGGATTTTTCGGGTAAGTAATTGAGGATCACCTCCGGATTGTCGTAGAGCTCGCTAATGAGCTCAAGATTGCTTTCATATCCCAGGTACTCTTGCTTCATGTCTTTCACAAGATTATGGATGTTACGCTTCTGATAAACGCTTGGTTTATCAAATACAACGACCGCTCCTTTGGACTGCACATAAAAAGCCGCCCAAATATCATCCATACGACCGACATGAGGAAACAGAAAGTAATCTTTGACAATACCGCGTGAGATAAATGTATTCTGTGAGTTAAACGGCCCGATTTTATTCGCCGACATTGGAAAATACTGATGATCGAATTTGCATTCCGGTGCATGTTCCATTCGGCAAATCGCATCGATATCCGGATCACCATCCCAAAACATAGCCTGCACGTCTGGTGTTATTGTTTTTGTTTTTTTATTGGAATAGTCTCTTTTCGCTAAGAGCTGTAGCGGGAATCCTCGATGCCATAGATGAGATTCATTGGTCGCTCCCACGGGATCAAACGCGGGATCGCTGATTTGATATTCGGTGACTTCAACCGGTTGGTTGATGTATATGTATTTCCCCCAGTCTTCATTGGGGATATTGTCGTCATCGATCAGGGCGATAATATCGGCACCCATTTGATAGGCCTTAATCACCGCGAAGTTTCGACGTTGAATACAATTCCAACCAACGACATCTGATAATTCTTGACTGATTGCTTCTTGATCTTCCGGTGTTAAATACACCCCTTTATCCAATTGGTAATCCCTTGGGGTTTTTAGGTCCCCAGCCACCACGATATCCCAATCTTCCATTTGCTGAAATTGTTTGATCGCTTGAGTTGGTGGGTTAATGGTGGTTGTGGCTATGATTTTTTTCATTGTTTCCTTAATTGACTATATCTTTAGCATTAGATTTTGCTAAGGGGATTTGAGAATTTGCTCTTTTCGGTATCGCCATACCCTCAATCCAATTCGGAAGTACTCAAAATTTCTCCAAAATGTATTTTGTGACTCACCCTCTTCCCTTGCTGTCCAGGTGGTCGGGAGCTCTAAAATCTCAACACCTATTTTAAGTGGTTTGAGTAAGGTCTCGAATAGAAACGGATGCCTCAGTTCTTCCCAATTGATCGCTCGGAGCAGGCTAACCGGAAATATACGGAATCCGAAAGTCATATCGGTCAGTTGGGTTCGATAAAGAAGCGAAAAAATCTTTTGGAAAATAAAGTTTAAAATCTTCTTAAAAGGGCTATATCCGACAAAGGCGTTTTTTTGCGTCCATCGGGTTGCTGTAATAATGGTATTGGGATGGGACTTTACGTGCTGAATAAAATCCTTTACAAGTTTAGGATCTGTTTCAAGATCAGAGGCCATCATTATCACATGGGAACCCTCCGCAATTTCAAAGGCATCACGCATAGCACCACCCAAAAAGGGGCGCTTTTGAAAGAACAATTTCGCTTTTCCCTGGCTTTCCGCCTCCAGTTCTCGGCAAATCGCCAGGCTTTCCTCAATTGTTTTGCCACATACCACCAATAGGTATTCGCCTATATCTTTATCGCAGTCGTTTTTTAAGATCTCGTACGTTTTTCTAAGTGAGTCGGTTTCTGTTACAACCGGCAGGAGAATCGTTGCCTGATCAAAAGAGGGCTGACTAAATGTGATCATTAACTATTTGTGGATTTTGAACTCAAGTGATCGGTTTCTGCGAAGTAGACAATAACTCAATTAAATATCATAAGTCCATGATTGTATCAAGCATTCTGTCGGGAAAGGTAATTTCTGATCGACTTCAAATAATGAACTTGAGTTAATAATTTATCATCACTCCAATCCATCCAACGCCAAGCGGGAAAGCGACCGGATATCATAAATTCTAGATTTTACTCGGGAATCTGATGAAAATAGAAAGCGATCAAGGCGAGTCGATAGTTGTTCTGAGTCGCGTATTTTCGGGAATATCGGATACTCCGAACAATGTTCTTGGATTGTTGTTTTCCCCCCGGTCCTCCGGCTCTTTTTGAAATCGTGATAAGGAGGGGTTCTGAAAATACATATCGGTGAAACCGCTTTTCAGGTTTTAAGCACACCAATCCCAAGCCTCAATAAGCTCTCACAAGCTGTGATTATCAAATTGCTCTCATTGTCCTTGGGTCTGATTTTTGATCGGCGCGAACCTTTTGATCGCACCGCAAAGCTCTCTCTATACCGACTATCATATGAGCCAAAGGTTAATTTAGTGTTAGTGTTATTGCTATATTTTGCTTCTGAATCGCTGGTTGAAATTGAAAAGTGATCGATCAAAATGTAGCGTTTTGATACATTGCATCCGATTATATTTCCTTTAATAAGGCCGGTGGTTTTTATTTGATTATCCCAATAGCTTCAGCAATGAGCAATTATTGCAGCCTTGGTAAAAACAGCGACAACAGTCTTCATGGAGCTGGATAAGTCCCTGAACATAACTTAAACTTTTTTTGATTTCGTTATGAGTAATAGCAAGCCGATTTTCCATAAAGTTTGTTTTTTTGTTCTTTCCTTCGGGAGGTAATACCAGGATGAGCGCAAATAGTATTTTTTCAATATCGTGTCGATTCATCAATCGAGCCCAAGCCAAAAAGAAAGGTATGATGGCATTGACCAAGACTATGAGTTGACGCTGTTTTCCGATTAACCGGATTGGATTGTCAATAGGTTTGTGGCTATCAGCCTTGATCAAATGAGATAATGGTTCCCACTCGGGTTGGGGAAACATCCCATCAAGTAGCGATAACAATTGCTTTTGAGGTGATTTGCCGGTTTTAATCAACTGGTCGCTTTCCATGAAAAAATTTAGCCATGACTTGAAGAGACCGTGGAAACTCGTTTGTTCAAGATGATAAAAAAGACCTGTTAATCTTCGAAGAGGATGGTTTAAAGGACGACTACTGTGTTTTGGGGAGGCGCCGTGATTTAATGAGCTATTTGGGAGATTACGCCAAAATTGCAAAAACGCGAGCCATTCACGACGTAGATCATCGTGAACAGAATCCTTATCTGTAGACTCAAGTAATCCGGCTGAGCCAAGCCAACGGCTGAGAATTTCTATTCGTTTTTGTCGATGCGGTTTTGTAAGTTGCCGCTTTAGGTTGGCGTAGGGATATTGCAGTGCCAGTTTGACCATCATTTCAGAATAAGCTGAGTGCCCCAATGATCGACAAATTTCGGTATATAAATGATTCTCTTGATGATTCAGATCGGAATCAATCAGCTTTTGTTTGATGGATACCGATTTGGCCAGCAATCGCTGCTCCGCGGCTTGCAGTAAGAATTGTTTTAATTTGTAAACATTTTCTTTTGTAAGACTGAGTCCGCAAGCACCAGGGATCTCGTCAATGGATTCGGGGCTTTTTAAGTAACCATCAAGCAACGCGGACTGTTGTTGGTCAGCGTTAAGATATAAACTGGCGAGTGGTTGATGAAATTGATTTTGGGCACTGGTTTTGGCCTGGTTCAAATACACGTGAAGAATAACTTTATTGTATGTTTCGTCCTTATGATGTCCGTGGTGCTGCCAGTCTGATTCATTGATATGAATTTCAATATCACCGAAAAACTCATCTTGATCCAACATTAGTCTGGCATCTTTAAAGTCCGGCCCCCAACCGCGATTGTACCAACCGGGAGAGATAATTTTGATTTCCTGGCCTTTTGTGCTGATCCATTTCCGGTTGATTAAGCGTTTGCTTTTCCACAAATGATGAAGCCACAATTCTTTGATCGGTGTTTGGTTGTCCATAAATAGTATAGCGGATTATGGGTCCTCAAGAAAAACGTTTTCTGGAAATCACTCAATTTAATTGCAATGCTAATAATGAGTATATCAGTTCGCTCTTGATTTTCCAAGCCTCGAACTTTAGACTAGCTGAAAACTATCCGGAAATCAGCGAAAAAATTGTTATTCGCTCTTGAGAGCTATTGTGCTAAAAAATCACATGACAATCATGATTGTTCCTCAAAAGAACAGTCGTGTTATTCGGTTTAAACTATCCGCTTTTGTTTTAAAGTTGCTTCTACTTTCGTTAGCTGCCGCCACTTTTGGATCTGCTTATATCCTTGTCGATTACATGATAAAAAGGGAGGCTGATAAGGCACAAAGGCATCTTCAAAAGAAGATTATGATTCAGAAGTTTAAATTTCGGGAAATTGACAATATCCTGGATAGTGATCGAAAGGAGCTTGAAAATTTGAAAAGATTCGAAAGAAAACTAAGACTAATTAGCGGTTTTAAAGATGTCTCTTCGAATATCCGTTTTATTGGCTCAGGGACGAATGGTCTGCTTACAACAAACCACGGTCAATGGAAGCAGGCATCAATTCTGGATGATCTGAAAAATCTTGATCTTGAATTAAAGCTTCGGGAAATTAGTTTTTTTCAACTGGAAGCATACCTGCAGGAGCAAAAAGATCGATTGGCCAGAACACCATCTATTAGTCCCATGAAAGGATATATCAGTTCTCGGTTTGGTATTCGGACGGACCCTTTGACCGGAAGAAAAAAGCAACATTATGGTTTGGATATTACCAATCGTATGTTCACACCGATCTATGCCCCCGCTGATGGTGTGGTTACCGGGACCTTGACTGAGCCAACCTATGGATTGCTTTTGGTGATTGATCACGGGTATGACACGGTAACTCGATACGGACATATTTCCAAATTTGAAGTCAAAGTGGGACAATACGTGAAGAGAGGTGACTTAATTTGCCGTATGGGGAATGAAGGCCGGAGTTCCGGACCTCATTTGCACTATGAAGTTCTTAAAAAGGACCGATATGTCGATCCTTTACGATATATTTTGGATTAAACCATTTCCGCGCTTATCTGATTGATAAATAATCATACCTGATTATGTACTATTAACATTCTAATTTGCCAATAATGCCTGTCATCCCC
>CAZJUM010000087.1:0-10747 GCA_964549175.1 uncultured Pseudomonadota bacterium
TTGTTTGTTATACAAAATTAATTGAAAAACGGTCCGGACAATGGGTCCACTTCACACTGTCATCCCCGCGGATGCGGGGATCCGGGATAGATTGAGAGAAAAAATATTCAATATCAGCTGTCATCCCCGCGGATGCGGGGATCCGGAAAACCACTTGGTTTCTTAGACTTTTATTGTTAGATTCCCACTTTCGTGGGAATGACAGGGGTGATCAAAGAAAAAGGGCTACGAATTGTAGATAATCAGGTTATATTAAACTCGCGAATTAAAACTTGGTCGCGATTGGTTGCGCTTGAACGAGATCAAGCGAACGACGACCAACTGACAAGGTGCGGACACGGAGCAAGCGTCAGCGTTGAGTTCATCATTGTTTTGGTGCACCGGGAACAAGATAATTCAATTCATTAAGGAGTATGTTTTGCCATTTGATATTATAAAAGTGATTTCAAAAGAGAGGGAACTATCAAAATATTCTGATCCCAATCGTTTAAATAAAGAGGCAGTCCCTTTTGTCGGACAAGCAAAGCAATTGAAGGATTCCCCTGATAGAATCTATTTGAGACTGGATTCAATCTCCAGTCACGGACAAATGCTAGAATTCAAATCCAAGGATATTGTTTACGCGGAAGATGTAAATACCTTAACCAAGGGAAACGGGATGGCAATTCGGATCGTCAGGATTTGGGTTAAAAAGGGCAGTATCGGAATTAAGCTTGATCCTTTCGCGGTCAATGACTATTCAGAAATTTTCGCTGATCGATTTTCCAGCTAATATTTTCTTTTCCTGATTATGTACTATTAACATTCTAATTTGCCAATAATGCCTGTCATCCCCGCGAATGCGGGGATCCGGAAAACCATTTGGTTTCTTAGGCTTTTATGGTTAGATTCCCACTTTCGCGGGAATGACTCTTCCTCAACCTAACCATTGCATCAGCGGACGTTAGATTCCCACTTTCGCGGGAATGACAAGGGTGATCAAAGAAATGAGCTTGCGAATTGTACACAATCATATCTTCTTTTTAGCTCTCCGAGGGCTTGAGGTGTTTGTCTCCATGATCAGCTGCTAAGGAAGCGGAAAGCAGAGTGAAAAATCTTTATATCGTACGGAAATCAATCCAATTACGAAAGTCTTAAGCTAACAAAATCATTTTTGAATATACGTAACTCGGAGCAGTCTAATGAGAAATACAATTATGTGGCCCGTCGCCATTGTCATTATCATTATTTTAGGAGTGCTGATCTGGATTTCCAACCTGAATCAATATCAAAAATCGGGTGAAATTGAATTCCGGACATTAAAACAACCTGCTATGGTCATCCGTGATGAAAAGAATATGCCTTACGTATATGCCGATGATTTGTTGGATGCCATCAAAGTTCAGGGTTATGTGATCGCTCAGGATCGATTGTTTCAAATGGTACTGAATAAGTTGGCGGCAACGGGTCGAGTCTCCGAATTAGTAGGGGAAAAAGGGTTGGAATTTGATAAACGTATGCGTACTATCGGACTCAAACGCAATGCCATTAGACACGCTTCAATTTTGAACAGCGGGAACCGTCGTTTGCTGCAGGCATACACCGATGGGATAAACGAGTTTATTACAAAGGCTAAGAAAGATCATCCGTTAGAATTCCAACTGACAGAAACGGAGCCGGAGCTCTGGAGCATCGTTGATACTATTTCCATAATTTACTACATGGGATGGGGATCCGCGGGGAATATTCAAAATGAGATCCTGGCCCAGATGATCATTGAAAGAATCGGGGTGAAAAAATTTAAGGAAATCTATCCGGTCGCCACCAATATTGATGCCCCAAAAAACGACCAGCCAGCATCAATCACAGCAATTCAAATCGCCACAAGTAGCGAAAAAACACATTTTTCTCAAGATCAATCCCTATTGAGTTATCTGCGGTCCGATCCTTTCTCTTTAAAACTCGGAAGTAACAGCTGGACCACCGACGCTCGTCACTCAACCAGCGGAAAACCGATCCTGGCCAATGATCCCCATCTGGACTCAAGGATGCTACCAGGCATATTTTATCCTATAGGACTGTTTTATGGTGATATGCGTGTGATCGGAGTTACAGTTCCCGGGATACCCGGAGTATTTATCGGACGCAATCAGTTTGTCGCCATTGGATTGAGCAATAGTTACGGTGATGCCCAGGATTTATATATTGAGACAATCGACCCCAGTAATCCGAATCACTACCTGCACAATGGCGAGTCCGTCCCGTTCGAACTGATTGATGAAACGATAAAAGTGAGAGAAGAATCCGGTAAAAACCGGTTTAGAGAAGTTCCTCTGCAAGTTCGTCTTACAAAAAGGGGTCCTGTTATCTCCAACCAGCTCGAGGGACTCAAAACAAACAAAATCCTTTCTTTGCGCTGGAGTCCCTTTGAGACGATGTTACCGGAGTTGGGAATTAATTATCTGTTAACCGCGCGAAATGTGAGCGATGTTCGGGAAACCTTAAAATCAGTCACCATGATTCATTTAAACGCTGTTTTGGCTGATGTGAATAATGATATCGCTTGGCAAACTACCGGGAAATTACCGATACGAAAAAACGGAGATGGCACGATTCCGATTTCGGGAAACTCAAACGAGGATAACTGGATCGGTTGGATTCCTTATGATCAAATGCCACAACAATTCGGTTCTCAACGCGGTTGGATCGGAAATGCCAACAATAATCCTGTCGGACCGGATTATCCCTATTACCTGTCCTCGTACTTTGCTCCCTATTATCGCTATCAACGAATCACGGAATTGATGGCATCAAAAAAGAAGAAATCTCCGCTGGATCATTGGTATTTCCAACGAGACGATCTCAATGTCATCGCGCGTAAGTTGGTACCGATCTTCGTCCGAGTCCTAAAAACAGATCCGGAGACTAAAATACTGGGTGAGGTGTTAGACAAGTGGGATTTTCGGGATGATTTAAACCGAGTGGAACCTACAATTTATCACAGGATCTATGACAGATTGGCATATCTGACCTTTCACGATGAACTTGGAAGTGAATTGGCAACCAATATGCTGAAAGAATGGAATTTCTGGCAGGAGCGGTTTGAATTAATGGTAACGATTCAAGATTCAAACTGGTTTGATGATCAATCGACGAGCAACAATCGAGAGACTTTAGATAGTTTACTCATCAGAGCAGCCAAAGAGGTCCAGACAGAACTTTCCGAAGAAATAGACACGGATATCGGAGCCTGGAGATGGGGCAAGGTGCATAAAGTTGAATTCAGTAACCCGATTCGACAACAAGGAATAGGAAAACACCTGGCCGGAGCGAGTGTTTCGGCTGTGGGAGGATCGGGAGATACCTTATATCGAGCCATTTATCACTACGACAAACCCAACAAGGTTCACTTAATGGCCGCGTTGCGCATGGTGGTCGATTTAAATGATCATGAAAAAGTAATGGCTGTGATATCAGGTGGCGTAACCGGACGCACTTTTTCCTCCCATTTTAAGGATCAACTTAAACCATACAAAAAAGGTACACCGAAATATTGGTGGTTTAGTGATGCCATGATCCGACAATATAAACGGTCTGAATTGACATTTCATCCCTAAATCGGACGGTTTGGAATTTAACGCGAAACCAGGCTCCATGGTCAAATAAGAGGGTCTTTTAAGATTACAAATACTAAGTCAAATTATCACTCAATTGATGAGTCAAAGTCCTTAATCCAACTTCGTCAGATCAATCGGGTTTTTGGGCAATTTCAAAAGGGCTGAAGATTTTATATTATATCAACAGATTGAAAATCTCTCACCAAATGTAGTGCCATAAAATTAATATTTACTCTTGTCAGACTCTATTTTGGGGTATACTGAGGCTTACCCCCAAAAAAGACTTTTATGTATATTCGAAAATCCAAACAGAGAAAATCCGGAAAACCATACGAATCATACCGGCTCGTTGAAAGCCGCAGAATAGACGGAAAAACTCGTCAAAGAGCGGAGTTCCGGGAATTGTTTATAAACAGGTAAACAATGAGAGACCTGCCATCTTCTCGAGAAGCTCTTCAGGTAACATGGTTAGGATTGGGCGTTAATCTGCTGCTGGCTGTCTTAAAGGCTATCGGCGGAATTGTGGCCAATTCTGCCGCGATGATATCCGATGCCGGACATTCCCTATCAGATTTACTCTCGGATATCGTTACCTTATGGGCGATTACTTCTTCGAGGGCACCTCAAGACCACGATCATCCTTATGGACACGGACGTTTTGAAACGCTGGGAGCCCTAATTGTTGCCCTTATATTAATTGGCACCGGGATGAGCGTCGCCTACCATGGATTATTTCAAATCGATTCACGAGTAATTCCCGGAAAATTGGCGATTTGGATGGCTGTATTGTCGATTATAATAAAAGAAGCACTCTATCAATATTCTTTTCGGGTGGGACGCGGACAGAAAAATAGATTGTTGCTTGCTAACGCGTGGCATCACCGCACTGATGCGATTTCCTCTGTAGTCGCGCTAATTGGTGTGGGAGGAGCCATTTTAGGGTATCCGATCATGGACCCCATCGCGGGGATATTGGTTTCCGGTTGGATTATTAAGGCGGGTATCACCATTGGATATGATGCCATCAAAGAACTGGCCGATATAGGTATCGAAAAGGAGTTCCTGCTTTCCATCAAACACTTGCTGGACAATACGGAGGGAGTTCTCCGCTATCACAAAGTCAGAGCGCGGCGGATGGGACCTCAAGTATTAATTGACCTGCACATTGAGGTGCCTGAAAAACAAAGTGTTTCAGCCTCACACCAGATTGCGGAGCGTGTCAGGCGAAAAATACTCAATGAGATACCTCAGGTAAATGAAGTACTGGTTCATGTGGATGCGGAGGACGATATCAATGAGGAAAAATATGATTTGATGAGGCCACATTCTAAAATTGAGGATGATATCAAACAAGTTGCCTCAAACCGCGCCGATGTGAAAGGTATATCGGATATCCAATGCCACTACCTGAACGGTGCGTTAAGCGTTCATTTTAGCATTGTTGTCGATCCGGATATTCATGTCTATGAGGCGCGTAAAATCGCGCGGGCACTGAAAATGGGTGTGGAAAAAATCAGGGATGTCTCGCACGCGGAAATTCACCTTGATCTGCGTTAGGGCGAATCGGTCGCCCGACTAAGCACCAATACATGAACCTCATCAGCCCCTGCTCTGAGCAAAGTTTTTTTTGCCTCATAAATGGTTTGTCCGGAAGTACACACATCATCAAACAATAGTACTTTGTTTCCGCGGAGGTTTTTTTTAGTAAGAAACGCCTTTTTGAGATTGTTGTGGCGCTCTTTTCTTGAGAGTCCGGCTTGATTGTGTGTATTTCGAACTCTTACAAGAATATCGGTATTGACCTGAAAGGCACGTTGTTTTCTCAGTAACCAATGGGACTGATTGAATCCTCTGTGCCTTAATCGTTTGGCATGCAGGGGAACAGGAATAATCCATTCAATTTGGGGGTGATACGCTTGATTCTCCGCGAACCATTGGTTGACAAATTGTGTCAATAAATTGCCACTTGTTAAATTTCGCGAGTATTTTAAGCCGCTAATCCATTGTCGGATCGGTAGCTCGTGTCGGAAAATAGTGTTAAACGTCGCGATGTCTTTGGCCCAGTCCGAGTCGCATGCGACTGATTCGTGGTTTAGACCACATTTGGGGCAGCTGTTCTCGCTTTGAAAAGGGAGGATTTTATGGCAACTCGCGCATAAGTATTTGTTTTCCGACCGCATTGATTTTGAAATAAACCGATGGCATTGGTAACACCATCTCGGTAGAATATTCATTTGTCTGATACCTTCGATGACTTTTTTAACTTCCTGCTTAGATAGTGTTCAGTCGCTTGATACGAGCTTCTTACCAATGGGCCTGAGGCTACATATTCAAATCCCATTTTTAATCCTTCTGCCTTATACCATTCAAACTTTTCCGGAGTAATGTATTCCGTAACCGGAAGTTTATGCCTGGTTGGTTGTAAGTATTGTCCCAGGGTGAGGAAATCGGTTTTAATTTTTCTCAGATCCCGCATGGCTTCGATCACCTCTTTTTTACGTTCACCAAAACCGAGCATCAGTGATGATTTGGTGTAAATATGAGGGTAATTCTCCTTTAAGTATTTCAAAACCCCGAGAGATTGGTCGAAATCCGCTCTGGAATCACGTACCTTATGAGTCAGGCCGCGTGTACATTCTAAATTGTGCGATATTACCCGCGCTCCTGATCGCGCGATACTATCCAGGAGCTCTGTATTACCCTGAAAATCAGGGATGAGGGTTTCAATGATCAATGTCGGTAACGCCTTTAAAACATGCTCAACACAGTTTTTGATATGATTGGCTCCCTGATCCGGAAGATCATCACGATTGACTGTTGTTAACACCACATATTTCAGATTGAGCGTGCTGAGCGTCTTGGCAATATTTTGTGGCTCCTCAGGATCAAGCGGCGGCGGCGTTTTGGCTGTCTTAACCGAACAAAAACGACATCCTCTGGTGCAGATATCACCCATTAACATAAATGAAGCTGTTCCCGAATTCCAGCATTCTCCCATGTTGGGGCAATTGGCTTCCTGGCAAACGGTATGGAGATGATGTATATCACGATGATCTTTTATTTTGAGATAATTGTGCCCGGACGGGATTTTCACTTTCAGCCAGTCGGGTTTTCTTAATCGGCTTATTTTTGACATTTTTTCTTTTACAAAACCAAATGATTTTTATAGACAGACAGCTTTAGAAGTATTTGAGTCAATTGAAAATTACAGCTAAAGCGACCATGCGCGCGTTGAAATTACCCACCTTGAGATTAATTCCGTTTAATTGTTATTCGGCTTCATTCAATATGGCCGCCGATGAGTATTTACTCGAATACGACGACCCGGTTATTCGATTTTATGGATGGAAAAATCCCAGTTTATCTTTTGGAAAAAGCAATTTCAATCCGATCGGTCTTAATCCGGAGATCCTTAATGATCCGTCCGTCGATAAAGTGAGACGGCTGTCAGGCGGAAAAACAGTACTACATCAATTCGAACTCACTTACGCCTTCGCGTGCCATTCAGATTTATTTCCTCCCTCTACTCTTGAGACTTACCGGTTAATTAGTCAACCTCTTGCCAACGCGTTGATTAACTATGGGTTGGCTCCGCGAATGAAAAAGACCGGCAAACTAAAATCCAATAGCTTAATCTGCTTTAAGGAAATTTCCTCTTACGAACTAGCCATCGGCGCTAAAAAAATTGTAGGAAGCGCTCAATATCGGAGGAGAAAGCACTTTATGCAGCATGGGTCGATTCTGCTTAAAATCGATTGGGACTTTTGGAAAACCACCTGGTGTATTCCGCGTAACTCGGATCAGTTGGAAAAGCGAATGACAAGTTTTAACGATGAACTCGGTCGATTTCCTGATGAGCTTGAATTGGCTGATACCATTCAGAAAGAATACGCGTCCTTCTTTGGCACCCGATTAAACCTCCATGATTTTTCAGACTCTGAGATGACCCGAATTGATGAATTGCGGGGCAAATACGCCTGGAGAGGATTTGAATAACTCCGGACCAATCGATCAGTTTGGGTGTTGGTATTGTTGGTTGTTTTTAAAAATTTGAGGATAAACCAGATCCAATGCTCGTTGATACTGATCGGAGGTATCGATCTCGGTCCAGGCCAAGCCATCCACTGTAAAATAATTAATTGATTCGGCTTGTGATAATCCGGATATGCAGTCCTCATAATGAAAATCGGAAGGGAATCGCACCTCATTCCAATAATAGCGACACATTTTTTCGAATAAATCAAAATTGATTCTTGAAATTCCCACCAATTCGCCTTGGCAATCAAAGCTGAGTTTTTCTTTGCTTATCTTTCGGACAACTCCGCATTGCCCGTAAACGTATACTTCGTCGCCTGAGTGTGTCGCCGCGGATAGCAATATGGTGTTGTGTAACTTTTCCCGCAGGATTGAAATCGCCCGTTGTTCATAAAGCAGGTCGGATTCCAAAAGGATAAAATCATTCTTTATTTTGTCTTTGGCCAAAAATAAGGAGTGCATACTACCTGTCACTGAATAATCTTTATTGGTGACATAGGAGATATTCGGAAATTCGTCTTTTAAGAGCTGTTTATACATCTCTTTTTTGTATCCGTTGACGATAATAATCTCCTCAATGCCATTCCGGATTAAGCAGTGCAAGGAGGATTTCACCAGGGGGCACCCGTCAATTTCCAACAACCCCTTAGGGCGATCGTCGGTGATATCTCTGAGCCGGGTTCCCATGCCGGCCGCTAGAATTACGGCTGATAATGGTTGTGATTTTTGATCGCCGGCCATTTTTAAATGGGTGGCACTAACATTGCGGATTAGTGTTTGACTGGTATGAGAAGTTACACAAAAACGGGGAAATCCCCGCCGCGTTTTATGATTGGATGGCACAGAGAAGGCATTTTTCGTTCATCCGTTTTTTCCCGCCCCTCCAAAGGGAGGCGGGAACTCTCCGTAATCTCAGCGTTCAACAAACGGATAAGAACCTGTCAATCACTTTTTATCAGAGGAATAACGGATACCGGTGTGTATCGATCGCTTGCGCTCTCATCACCCAGTTGACCATATTCATTATGCCCCGTTGCCCACAAGCTGCCATCGCTTTTCACGATCATGGTGTGATATTACCTGGCTGAGACAGCGTCCACCCCCTCCGTCACCTCTTTTGGTGTATAGATATTGGTTGTGGTGCCAACGCCCAGCTGACCAAAATAATTATATCCCGTTGCCCACAAGCTACCGCCACTTTTCAGGATCATGGTGTGATGAGCTCCGGCCGAGACAGCGGCACATCACCCATCACCTGTTCCGGTACTAAGATATAGTCTATGGTCTCGCTAAAACCCAGCTGACCATAATAATTCAAACCCGTTGGCATCATAGCTCACCGAATAGCCTTTCTCCCATTGGGCGTATAAGCTCACTTCAAGCCCATCTGCCCACTCCTTTCCCAAAATATCCAAAAGCTCACCCACAGTGATTGTCTGCCCTAACGCGAAATCAATCCCGGTGCCATTCTCTTGGGTATTCCACCCCATTAAACGATATTCTTCCCTGTCAAGACCCAACTCATCGCCCGGAAGGGTAATGCTCTCATCCGCGGTATAAGAGCTCTCTTCGACCAGGTCGCCGCTGCCACTATTTGCACTAAAACTGAGACTAACGCTGCCGGAAGTGCTTATTTCCTCACTGCTATCAGAAGTATCCGCACACCCCATCAGAGTGATTGAGAGTATCATAAAAAAAATAAAGACTCGCGTCACAGCGATGGCTGGGGTTTTTGCTCCCGCGTTTTTAAGTAATCGATTGATTTGCATCAGAGATATTACATTGAGGAGACCCGAGCTTCGATTTTCGTTTCATGGCTGCCGTCTGTTTTTTCGGCGTGCTTTTTCCTGAAAAAACCAAACGGATTTTTACATAAGTTCGCGTTACACCAGTTCTTTGATAATGGATTTCGTAACTTCTTTGATCGAAATTGATCCGTCCACAGAGATTACTTTGGCAGTGCCAGCATTTTTGAAATAATTAACGGCGGCCATAGTTCCTGTGCTGTCATTATAGTAGATGGCATGACGCTTATCAATTGCCTCCGCGTCTTGATCATCATCACGTGTAACGAGATCGCCGCCACACACACGACAAACCAGTTTGCCATCTTTTTCCGCGGGCTTGATCGCTTCAAAGGCAATATGATTGGGGTGATTACTATCATTCACACAAAGTCTTCGGCCCATGATTCTTTCTTTAGCGATTTCTCGATCCAAATTGATCTCAATTATGTAATTCAATCCCATGTCGGCTTCTTTCAATGATTTGTCCAAAGCTTCTGCCTGGGCTTTAGATCGAGGGAAGCCGTCCAACAGCCAACCTTTTTCTTTTGATTGAGTTAATGTTTCCAATACCATGGGAATAGTAATATCATCAGGAACCAAATCACCTTTGTCGATGCGCTCCTTGGCTTTCATACCCAGTTCTGTACCGGCTTTGATGTGCTCACGAAAAATCGCCCCGGATTCAATGTGATCAACACCATACTTCTCTTTCACAATTGCTCCCTGGGTACCCTTACCACTGCCATTCGGGCCAAAAACTAAAATATTAACCGCCATTATCAATCTCCTGAGCGCTTTAAACTTGGGTTATTTGAACTACCTTCAGTCCAAAAGTTTTTCTGTATTTCTGATTGAAATTTTACAATATGTAAATCAGAAAAAATCGATTCTATTCACGATGGCCATTTATCACATCTGTCTTTAATCAAAGCTTACCAGCTAAATACTCTTCCCATTCAATAGGCAACAAATACTTTTTCTTATTATTACACCCTTTACAACAAGCGACAATATTGTGTTTTGTAGATTTTCCCCCCCGACTGATCGGAATCATATGATCCATTGTCAATGCCGTGGCAGGGAAGTACTGCTCGCAATAGTGACATATGCCTCGTCCCCTGAGGTTTTTCCACCATTGGGTCTTTCTCAATTCTCTCGCTTTAGATTTTTCTCTTTTTAAATGAACCTCATCCACAGGGAGGAATTCACAATCTAAAGCCAATTTATTTTCACTTTTCACTGCACTCAAAATTCGACCAATTTGTAATTCATTCGTAACTATTCAGAACTTATTAAAAAAGTGCAAAAAAGTTCATTTTTTACTTGACA
>CAZJUM010000088.1:0-10740 GCA_964549175.1 uncultured Pseudomonadota bacterium
AAGCACATACAGAACAAAAAAATCCGCTTTTAAAGCCCACGGTGGCTCCGTAATGACGTAGCTTGCGGAGTCTTAAGGTAAAATCATACAGACTCCATAGCTCTTCGAGACTATGGAGCCACCAGAGAAAAATTAGCTGAACAGTTACGTTTTTTTTTCTCAAGATTAAAATTCCTGATTATGTACAATTCGCAAGCTCATTTCTTTGATCACCCCCTGTCATTCCCGCGAAAGCGGGAATCTAAGCTCCGCTGATGCAATGGTTAAGGTTGAGGAAGAGTCATTCCCGCGAAAGCGGGAATCTGACCATAAAAGCCTAAGAAACCAAATGGTTTTCCGGATGCCTGCATCCGCGGGGATGACAGATATTCTAAACCGTTCCGTCCGCATACCATCGACGGGTCCCCGCATTCGCGGGGATGACAGGCATTCGCGGGGATGACAGGCATTATTGGCAAATTAGAATGCTAACAGTACATAATCAGGTTTTACAATATGTGATGCACAGCTCGCTACTGTCATCGTTTATCTTGATAAAAGAAATCTGAACGGATACAATCCCTGTATTTACGGGTTCCGATTACTTTATTGATATATCAATATGTTAAGACCAATTGAATGACCAAATAGTAACCCTATAAAATCAATCAGATATGACTCCATCACTTTATGGTCTTGCTGTTATTGGTTCTGGTCCCGCAGGTGAAAAGGCGGCACTGGAAGCCTCATCTTTAGGAGCATCTGTCGCTGTAATTGAAAAAGGATATGACCCGGGCGGGGCATCGGTTATCACAGGAACGATACCCAGTAAGTCATTAAGGGAAACAGTTAAATATATCAGCTCATTATCCGAAAAAGAAATTAGCGGAATCGACTCCGATCTTAAACGAAAAGTGACTGTCGAAGAACTCATGCATCGTAAAAACAAAGTGGTTAGTAATCGAGTGCGGCGAATTCTTGATATCTATAAAAAAAGTAAAATTACATATATTCAGGGAGAAGCGAAGTTTCTTTCTCCTAAGACTATTGAAATCAATCAATCGGGCAAACAATTCCGGATTAATGCCCAAAAAACCATCATCGCTGTTGGTACACGCCCTTACCATCCGCCAGACATCACATTTGATCACAAACGAATATTGGATTCCGATTCTATTTTAACACTGAAGACCATTCCTGAAGAAATGGCGGTTTACGGCGGAGGGGTGATCGGTTGTGAATATGCATCAATTTTCGCAAAACTTGGCACTAAGGTACACCTAATTGATCCGCGAGGAAAAATCCTTGATTTCGTTGATTCTGATCTTACCAGCAGACTTATCGAGCTGATGGAAGAATCCGGGATAACCGCACATCTCGGTGAAAACTACGAGAAAATTCATATCGAAAATCAATCGGTTCATATATTGCTCAAATCAGGAAAACAGCTTCAATTTCCTATATTACTTTATGCCAACGGACGACAAGGGTTAGCTAAAAGTCTGGCACTGGAAAATTGTAATATCGTACCCAACTCTCGTGATCAACTGGATGTCAATCAAAATTATCAGACCAGCGTTCCGACAATTTACGCCGCCGGCGATATTATTGGATTTCCCTCTTTAGTTTCCGTAAGCAATGAAGAAGGCCGTTTGGCAGCCTTACACGCCGTATTAGGACAAGAGGTTCAACGGTTTGGTGTTGAAATCCCCAGCGCGATATATACCCTCCCGGAAATCGCCACGATCGGCCCCAAAGAGTCTGATTGTGAAAAAGATGATATCCCTTATTTAAGCGGAATTTGCTACTTCAAGGACTTGGCAAGAGGATACATGATTGGAGAAAAAAATGGGCTTCTTAAACTGATTTTTAATCGCGATACATTGGAACTGATTGCGGTCCACATACTAGGGCAGTCAGCCGCTGAATTAGTCCACATTGGTCAAGCCGTGATCAATCATAAAGGGAAGGTAGACTACTTTATTGACAACGTGTTTAACTTCCCAACCTTGTCTTTGGCATATAAAGTCGCGGCCAGAGATGGCCTGTGCAAATTAGACCGTTCCTGTGACAACAAGTCAGCTTATTATTGTTAAAATCAAAACACAAAAACGATGGGATGACGGATAAATCCCGCAAATATTAGATTCCGCCATGGAATTTCTATCTTGAATAATTTCTTATGTAGGAGTAATCTGGTCCGTAAATTTTTCACTTAATCGGAGTCACGAATGAGTATTGAGGAAAAACAAGTGCCCCCAAACTTTGCTTTAAATGATTCTTCCGGAAAACCGGTTTCATTATCTGATTATCGCGGAAAACGAGTTATCATCTATTTTTACCCTAAAAATGATACCCCCGGATGTACTAAAGAAGCGGTGGGATTTAAAGAACGGTTCAAGGAATTCAGAAAGGCTCAATACTATAATTATCGGAATCTCACCCGATGGCGTTACCTCTCACAAGCGTTTTATTGAAAAATATAAATTCCCCTTTATTTTACTCTCTGATCCGGATAAATCAGTAATGCGACAATATGGCGCATATGGTGAAAAGATATCATACGGGAAAAAAACGTTTGGTGTAATTCGCTCAAGTGTTCTCATAAATGAAAAAGGCACTATTGTTAAGCACTGGGGGAAAGTCGCGAAAGCGGCAGATCATCCGGATAAGGTGCTAACGGAACTACAGCGATTGTCATAATCTATTTTCATTCAAGAACACTATTTTCGGGCAATGGTTGACTGACAAGCTCCCCGAAATTTGCGGTAGCATTAAGCCACATGGTTACGATATAGTATTAGGCACTCTCAAAAACTCAATCCGGCTTTAGGGAATTTGGCCTTTTTGAATATTTTCGTTTATTGATCAATATAGCCTTCTGAACTGAGCAAAAAGGCTGTTTTTACGGACCTGCAAGCAATAACCCAATATAGTAAGGAGATGATATTTTATGGATCCAGTTCTATTAGCCAGAATTCAGTTTGCATTCACGGTTGGCTTTCATTATATTTTTCCGGCTATATCCATCGGATTAGCGTTTTTGATTGCGATTTACCTTGGTCTGGGACTTAACCCGAAAAATGCGTTTTACAATACAATTGCGCAATTCTGGATCAAAGTACTGGTTCTAATTTTCGCCATGGGTGTCGCTACCGGTATTGTGATGGAATTCCAATTCGGTACCAATTGGGAAAAGTACTCTCGGTTTGTTGGCGATATATTCGGAGCCCCGCTTGCGGCGGAAGGCATCTTCGCTTTTTTCCTGGAGTCGACATTTTTAGGCATCTTATTATTTGGAAAAGAGAAGGTGTCACAGAAGATTTATTTTTTTTCCGGTGTTATGGTCGCTCTGGGGGCAACCTTATCAGGATTTTGGATTATCGTCGCGAACTCCTGGCAGCAAACTCCGGCAGGTTTTCACATAGTCAACGGACGTGCCGAGTTGACCAGTTTTATGGATGCTGTCTTTAATCCATCCACGCTTATCCGATTTAGCCATTCCATTGTAGGTGCCTGGATTGCGGGATCACTATTTGTCGCCGGTCTTTGTGCTTACTATTTACTAAAAAAACAACACATCCAATTTGCCAAGAAATCAATGGTCATTGCCTTGATCATCGGTTTAGGAAGCTCCTTACTGCAGGCTGAGCTGGGACATATCCATGCTGTTCAAGTCACGCACACACAGCCCGAAAAACTGGCATCTGTCGAAGCTGTTTTCGAAACCCGGAAACAAGCGCCTTTGATATTATTTGGGATACCGGATGTGGAAAACAAGAAAGTCAATTACGAAATATCTATTCCCGGATTATTAAGTTACATGATTGATTTCGATACTGACTTTGAGGTTAAAGGGCGTAACGAGTTTAAAGAGGAAGATTTACCCCCGGTTCTGTCACTGTTCTTTTCTTACCGTATTATGGTAGGACTGGGCTTCTACTTTATATTCCTTTCAGCCTTTGGGTTATTCCTTCACTGGCGCGATACATTGGAATCGAATCCGCTATTTTTGAAAATCCTATTTTACACCATCCCACTACCCGTTATCGCCAATGAATTGGGATGGATAGTGGCTGAAATCGGGAGACAACCTTGGATTGTCTATCATTTGTTACGCACATCAGAATCCGTATCAAGTGTCGTTACCGCCGGAGAAATCCTATCCTCGCTCATCATGTTTGGTGTGCTGTACAGTGCCATGTTTGTGTTATTTATATTTTTACTCGTCAAAAAGGTTAAAACAGGCCCAACAGAATCAAAGGGAAGTTTTTCGTATTAACCACATCGATCTTAAGTGATAAGGAGACCAATGGATCTTAATATTATCTGGTTTTTTTTAATCGGCGTTCTATTGATCGGATACGCGATATTGGACGGATTTGATTTGGGGGTGGGGATCCTTCAGCTTTTTTGCAAAAAAGAAAATGAAAAGGTGGAGTTACTGAAATCAATCGCTCCGTTTTGGGATGGTAATGAAGTATGGCTACTCACTGGTGGTGGTGCTTTATTTGCTGCCTTCCCCCATGCTTATGCCAGTGTTTTCAGCGGATTTTATCTTGCCATGATGCTCTTGTTGGTGGGATTAATTTTTCGCGCGCTCTCCATCGAGTTTCGGGACCAAGTCGCGAGTTATGCTTGGAAACATTTTTGGGATAAAGCCTTTTCCGTATCAAGCCTCGTTGTTGCCTTACTATTAGGAGTCGCTTTGGGGAACGTAGTTGTTGGAATACCTTTGAATTCTGAAATGGATTACACAGGGTCATTTTTCACCTTACTGCGACCCGTGCCTCTATTGATCGGTATCACCGGCGTTTTCATGATGACTCTACAAGGGGCCACTTATCTTCAGCTAAAGACTGTTGGTGAACTCTACCAAAAAGCCAATAACTGGGCACGATTCAGCTGGAAGGCCTTCGTCATATTGCTGCTGATACTGATTGTCGGAGTCGCTTTTCTTTATGAGGGGAGCTTGTTTTATTTTGTCAGTAAAAGCCAGGGGTATCCTGTGATACTACTGATGATAGTTAGCATATGGATGACACGGCGGAGCCTGAACAAAAAATACGATATGGCCGCATTTTTGTTTTCTTCGGGGAATATAATCTCGATGTTTTTAATTGTGGCCGTTCTTCTTTTTCCCAATATCGTCAATGCCATTGATCCGGAAAACAGTCTGACAATTTACAATGCCTCATCATCGCGATTGACATTAAAAACAATGCTGATTATCGCTCTGATCGGGATGCCGATTGTAATCGCGTACACAACATATATTTATCGGGTTTTCCGCTTTAAAAAAGTGTATCAATAAAGCCTCGGAAAAAGAGAAATGTCCTTTGCGTTCCATTTTCCGAATAGGAAGTGTTAGTGATAACGCTTCCTCCATAGTCCCCCGGTCAATCATCGATATAGCGATTAATTTAGTAAAGTGGCATGATGCCTTTCCGCGTTATAAAATTAACATGTGTTAAAGTAATTAAACATATGTTAAGGTTGTCTTAACACCTGTTTTGGTTTTTTAACATGCGCTGTTGGTAAATACACTATTAATTTTCAAAAATTCTAAATATATCAAATAGTTAAATTAAAGTTTTGATTGTCAAATTAATGGCACAAGGCTTGCGGTTCATAAGTGAATTTTCGTGAATTCACGTTTTTTTAATAGCAAAACAGTATGCGAGATCACTGATTGCTTTATTTGAACAACATCATGGGGCAAATTATGGCAGAACATAAACATATATTACGACGATATTTTGCATTGTTATTAGTAGTGGGATTTTTGTTCATTCCGGTGGCATCCGGGGCAGCAACGGATAAACCGACCATCTTAAAACCGTGCAAACAATGTCATGAGCCAGAGGATAACTTACTTCGTGGTAAACTGAGTTCAGTTTCCCGAAAGGCCAAAATAATGCGAATCTTCATGGGGAGCACCGTTTGGCAGGTAAGCTTTGATAAAAACACCAGTTTGGAAGGCGCCAAAGCGTTTAACAAAATTGGGGAAGGTCAAAGTGTCGGCGTCACCTATATAAAAAAAGGGAATATCCTGCTAGCGACCGACGTTGAGGTGAAAGGAACAGTCGATGTTCCACATGAATGGATCATTGGCGTCAAAGAAATGACTCAGCTGGTCGCGAAGGGTCAGAAGCAGGGCAGTTTTTCCTTGTACGATAGCAGACCTGGAATCTTTTTTCTGGCAGAACATATTGAGGGTGCCATATCCATTTATGATGCGGAATTTGATAAAAACCTTCATAAACTGCCGAAAGACAAAGACCGCCTGCTTATTTTCTATTGCGCCGGTGACACCTGCCGCCTCAGTCCATCTTCCGCCAGTCGGGCGGAAAAGTTAGGTTACAAGAACATCAAGGTGTTCAAAGGCGGTTTACCCGCATGGAAAAAAGCGAAAAATCTAGTTTATTCCTCCGCGAAATATTTGAAAACTTTTGCCAAAACGCCGAAGTCGGTTGTGCTACTTGATTTAAGATCACCTTTGGTCTCACGAAAAGGCCATATTAAGGGTGCTTACTCGTATCCTTTAAGTGAATTACAGACTGCCAAAGCGCACTTTCCTAAGAAAAAAAACGCGCCTATCGTATTATTTAGCGATCGTCATCAGGATGCGATTCAAGCTTTCAAAACCATTCGAAGCTGGGGATATATAAATACCTCTGTCTTGGAAGGTGGATTGGCTGCTTCTAAAAAGTCCGGGATACCAGTCGTAGCCGGAAATTTAGCATCCCGTATTAGTTATGTTCCTAAGCCGGTTGAAGGCATGATCAGTGTGAAGGAGTTCGATCAAATAGCGAAAAATCAACCCGCTGATACGATTATTCTGGATGTTCGGGATTATAAAGAAACCAAATCGGGAAAAATTAAAGGGGCACTTAATATTCCAACGCAAGATGTGGCATCGAGTTTGAGTAAAATTCCTAAAAACAAAGAAATTATTGTTTATTGTAGAACAGGGATTCGGGCTGAAATGGCGTACCATACCCTGAAAGAAAATGGCTACAAGGTGAGATTTTTAAAGGCAAAAATTAAAATAAGCGCCGATGGGAGTTATATCCTCAGCATTTAGCCAAACGATAAGATTTGCAACCAGCAGCCTCACCCAAGTTGGGGCTGCTGCCCGATCATAGCCCTACCTTAGTCCCCTACCACCTTGTTCAACCCAATACCATATTTTTTCATCCGCTTCCAAACGGTCACTCTCGCTATACCTAATATTTTGGCGGCTTTGGACTGATTCCCATTCGCCCGCCGCAGAGCGTCGATCAATGCTTTTTTTTCAGGGTTGCCCGTAGAGGGTATTTTAGAAATAATATTCGGATCTCCGGGACCTTTATCCATCAATGAAACCGGTAAATGACTCAGACCGATCTGGCCTTCTTCAGCGATCACAAACGCATATTCCAAAGCACTTTTTAGTTCTCTGACATTGCCGGGCCAATAGTAACTCAAAAACAGATCCAGAGCTGCCTGGTCAAGACCGGATATCGGTTTGCCTGTTCTGGCTCTTAGTTTAGGAATAAAACTATTGACCAATAAGGGAATATCCTCCCGCCGATCTCTCAAGGGCGGAATTTGAATGGGGATTACATTAATCCGAAAAAAGAAATCCTCACGGAATTGATTCTGGTCGATCAATTCTTTGAGATTGCGATTTGTAGCGGTGATTAATCGAACATCAACCGGGATCGATTGATTATCTCCCACGCGTTCAATCTTATTAACTTCCAAAACGCGCAATAGCTTTATCTGGATTGACAACGGCACATCACCGATTTCATCCAAAAAAATATCCCCCCCGTTGGCCGTTTCAAACCGTCCGATTCGGTGTCGATATGCTCCCGTAAACGCGCCTTTAATGTGTCCGAATAACTCACTTTCCAACAAAGATTCGTTCAAGGCGGCACAGTTGAGCTGGACAAATGGTTTGTCTTTGCGCATTCCCAGTTGATGAATCGCTTGTGCGATCAATTCTTTCCCCGTGCCGCTCTCCCCGTAAATGATTATCGGGGCATCGCTTTGTGCCGCCTTATTCATAATATCAAATACCTTCCTCAGAGCGGGTGATTTGCCAATAATGCCAAAAAACTGACCATCCTCAAAGAGTTGTTTGGATAATAGATCAACTTTTTGATCCAATTGGTCGATTTCAGAAATGTCGGTCAGGATCTCCACGGCACCCAGCAAGTGTCCGGCATCATCTCTCAGAATCGAGGCATTTTTTAAGACCGGTCGGTATGATCCGTTCTTTCCCTTAACCAGACATCTCTTTTTAACATCTTGATCCAAATCGAACAGTTTGCACCAGGTCGAACCATTTGATTTGTCTTTTAATTCACAAACATCACATTCCAATAACTCGCACGATTTCCCGATGATTTCCTCCGACCGATAACCAAACATTTGCTCGAAGGACTTGTTCACCATCAAAATAGTTCCTTTTGGACTAATGACGATCAATGCCTCACCCATGGCCTCAATTATCTTTTTGGAATACTGGTATATCTCTTTTTTATTCATTTTATCATGTGAGTAGAAGTTGAACACTCGACAGAATTGGTTTGTTTTTTCGTAACAGGGTAGCATAAAGCTTTATTCAAATAAAGAACAACTAAATTTTCCATCAATCCGACATACAGGAACGATGCGGCGGTTGAGGCTGGTGTTTACTCTTCGGGGTCGCGTTGGCGGGGTTTTAAACGCAAGGTGCGAATACCTTCAGATTTAATTGTGGCGTGATTTTCGGAATAATCGGCGTAAAGCATATTTCATAGGTATTGATTCCCGCATTTCGCGAGTTCCGCACCCATCCGAGAACGATCTTTCCTGCCGCGTTCACAGCGGAGCATTGAACTCCTTTCGGATCATCACCTCGAAGAACAGATCGATCTCCAATGGTACCAAATGTATTGCCATCCAGGTTATCCACTTCTACGTCATGAAGTAACCCATGTGCCCGATGACGGTCTTAATTGTCTCAATGCTTTTAATTACTCAGAGGACTTTAAACATATTCGCATTGTGATGAGTAAAGACGGAGCGTCAGAAAAAGCTTTACTTCAAATAGGTAAACACCATATCACGACTTCTTAGCAGCAGTAACAGCTCGTCCTTTTTTCCCCAATCGGATTCTTCAATGCCGGAGGAAGAAACGCGACAGCACGCGTATCAGTATATAGTGATTCCCCGGTGTATTTCCGCACCTCGTACCGATCCGTTCCGAGTTCATTTTTCCCTTCCTCAAAGCATTGCTCTACCGGTCACCTGACGTCACTCAGTCAAACAAATAAAGCAAGTCAGCTACCGAAAGGAACATTGTTTATGTGGTGTCTGAACGAAAAGCAGCTCAAAGTCGACATTCGTAAAATACCCTGATAAAGGTATTGAAAAAACCAGAGACTCTATTGAAGCAACCAACGGTGGGAGAAGCGAGTTGATGTGATCAGGGTTTAGAATATGCGTGTACGCCGGATTGTAATTGTCTAAATGGCATGGCTGATTATTTTAAAATGTTTTTTGCAAAAACCAACTAATAGGAATGAGAGAGATTCTGAGTGTTCGAGATTTATCAAAAAAACTAATAGAGAAAGCTCTCCTTAAGATCGCGATAGGTACTTTTCTACTCTTGTATTCGTTAATTATTGTAGGCGTATTATATCATTACCAGGAAAGCTCAAAAAAAGTGTTTCGTAGTTTAAAAGCCCATATTACTTATACACTCAATATCAATGATCCTTTTGAATTGTCACGGGGATTGAATTCATTGATTAAAAGTGAATACTTTTTCGATTATTGCTTGATTGATATTGAGGATAATAAATTCATTGCCAAAGGAGGAAAAACTCATATTCCTTTAAAAAAGCTAATTGATTTACCGGAAACTCACCTAATGTTGGATGAAAGGAAGGTTTTTTTGATTCAGAAATTTGAAGTTGTAAACTCCTCCCGATCCAAAAGATACATGCTTTTACTTTTTTCGGAATTACCTGTTTTACCTTTGCTTGGTTTATTAATCGTTTTTGTCGTGTTGTATTATGTGATAAGCCGATTTTAGGATAAAATCAGCAAAGACCTTTCAAGTGAAATATCCAAACCAATCACGCATTTGCTGTCCGCTATAAAAAATATTGATGTCTCAAAAAAGGAGCTAATCGTCGACCATGATCAATTATCCTTTAAAGAGGCGACTGAAGTGGTCAAACAAATCGATAATATTCTCCTCCGATTGATTGATTTTGAAAAAAAACTAGTTGATTCCAAAAGAAAAATAGCATTAAGCGAGATAATGGCACAGGTTGCCCATGATATCCGTTCCCCTCTTTCCGTTTTGAAATCGATGGCTAAAAACAATCATGCTTTTTCCGAGCAAGAAAGAATCGCGCTTGTTCAATCTGTCATCGGTAGAATTGATGATATCGCCAATAATCTGTTAAGGAAAAATCGTATACTCCGCGGCGATTTGCCAGAAGAAAAAGATGATATGAACTTGAATCAAATGACGTCGTCAATACTGATTTCAACGATTGTCGCCAGGATCATCGCCGAAAAGAGGACGCTGGTACGCTTAACCCCCAAAATTGTTATTAAGAGTCATTTTGTTGATAGCGCTCATCAACTGTTTATTGATATGAACCCAAACTCTTTGGCAACGATTCTTTCCAATCTTATTGATAACGCCATAGAAGCAATCGGAGATATAGTCAAATGTTGTGTTCAAAAAAGTTAAGCAGCAATATCCCTTTC
>CAZJUM010000089.1:0-10720 GCA_964549175.1 uncultured Pseudomonadota bacterium
AAAAAATCCGCTTTTAAAGCCCACGGTGGCTCCATAATGGCGTAGTCTTGCGGAGCCTTAATGTAAAATCATACAGACTCCATAGCTCTTCGAGACTATGGAGCCACCAGAAAAAAATTAGCTGAACAGTTACAAAAACCAAATGGTCTTCAGGATCCCCGCATCCGCGGGGATGAAAGGCATTATTGGCAAATTTAGGATGTTAATAGTAGATAATCAGGTAAAGAAAAGTAAATCGGGATGAAAGGTCGGGCAGGATAAAATATTGACCAGAAGTTATTCCTTGTGAGACTCCAGAACATCTTCCAGTTTATCAACAAAGTCCTCAGCGGTTGAGTTGAGTGAACATATTATTTTATCGTAGTGTTTTAAATGACCGAATACGGTTTTTTCCGTTCGTTCAATAATAGAGATTTTACAATCGCTCTCAATTTTTACCAAGACGTATATGACAGACAGCGAGGGGGCATTTTTCGCGAATGTGTTTTCCTCACCTTCCAGTGGCCAGAACCCCAGTTCCTTAACAAGGTGGTCCCTAATTATCGCA
Source organism: uncultured Pseudomonadota bacterium (assembly GCA_964549175.1). GTDB lineage: Bacteria > SAR324 > SAR324 > XYD2-FULL-50-16 > XYD2-FULL-50-16 > CAZJUM01. Next base: position 548 of record CAZJUM010000089.1, read on the forward strand.
TTTTCCATATCGGTTTTCGCAAGAATTTTTGACAGCTACCCAAAGTATGGTATCTTTTCGGAATATATCGAAAATTAGTAAAAAAGCAAGCCTTTGATGTTGAAAAGAAAACTCGAGCAAGTTAAATTGACATTAAACAATGAATCTGTGGTTGGTTAAATTCAATAATTATAAAATTCGATCGCCGTAACATCACTCTTTTCTTAGAATATATCCGTGCTACTCCCTACCTTGATCATAGCGTTTACTATGTCGTTTGTTATCGTCTTTTTTGTGGTTGTTTATCCTTTGTTTCTGAGGAAACCCACAACTTATTTTACCAACACACAAGCCCACAGTTTTGATGATTCTTTATCGATTTTGGAAATTATCACCGAATTGGAAGAGGATTACCATTCAGGGAAAATTTCCAAAGAGGATTTTGAGGTGTTATCCGCTGAATTTAAAAGAGAGTATCTTCATATCAAAGGGAAGAAATAAGTAAAAAGCCACTACCATTAGAGTTCTTCCCGGAACCTTGCTTGATCTTCGCTAATCATTAACGATTATCAGGTCCTTGAGCAGTTCGTCCAGATCGGTATAACCCGTCTCGCCCACTCTCCCAACGACAATGGCCTGAATTCCCAACTGGTGACACGCATCCAGTTTTTCAGGTGTTCCCCCTTCCGAGCCAGCGTTTTTCATAACGACATAACCAGCTTGATAGGCACCAAACATCGCCTTATTGAGGTCCGCGGATATAGGCCCGAGGATAGCGATTATATCGCTGACGGACACTTTATGATCGATACAAGTTTGTAAACTCGTTTTCGCGGGGAGAATTCGATAGATGAACCGATTACTTTTTCTAACCGCCTGAAAATCCGGTATATGCTTACTACCGGTGGTAAAAAAAACGGTGCCGTTGATCGTTGCCAAATAATCGACACAAGCGTCAATTGATTCACACAAAATGGCATCTTTAATTTCCGAGGCGGATCGCAGATATCGATAGTATGGCAAACCATTTTTTTGAGCCGCCTCACGGGCATTGTTGCTTACTTGAATGGCATAGGGATGGGATAAGTCGACAACAGCTTTGATTTGATGTCGGGCAATGAAGGCGTCCATTTCCTCTTGATTCATGCCTGCCAAAATCACTTCCCCATGATCAATGCGGGATCGTCCCTCCTCGGTGGCAACGGTTACCACAACAGCCAGGGATGGATTGATTTTTCTGAGAAAGTGATTGGTCTCGCTGGTTCCGCCAATTATCCAGATCAAATTTTATAACCTCGAGGTGTAATCATGTTGCCATTCTTAATAATAGTGCGGCTATTGCCAACTATAACGATCGTTTTCATATCGATAAACTCGTAGTCCATCGCCTCAAGCCTCACCAGTTTTCGTTTGTTTCCCTCACGGCCGGCATTTTTAACCAGGGCAACCGGGCGCTCCGCGTTAAAATGTTTCGAAATAATGGCAACGGCCTTTTCAATGTGAGTCAACCGACCTTTGCTTTTGGGATTATACAATGAGATCACAAAATCCCCTCGCGCTGCCATGTCCAAGCGTTTTTCTATAACTTCCCAGGGTGTTAACAAATCGCTGAGACTAATAGTACAAAAATCATGCATCAGAGGAGCACCCAATTCTGCCGCTGCTGAAAAAACCGCGCTAACTCCCGGGATGACCTCAACATCTATTCCTCGCGCTAATTCATAAATAGGGCCCGCCATGCCGTAAAGACCTGCGTCACCAGTACTTATAATACATGTGTCCGATCCTTTTTTTACTTCCGCGATGGCCAATTCGCACCGTTCAATTTCACTACGCATCCCTGTTTTGATGATTTTCTTGCCCTCAATCAAGGCCGAAACCAGCTTGATGTAATAATTGTAGCCAACAACAACGTCACATTGCTTGATGGTTTCGATCGCTTTGGTGGTAAAATGTTCCGGAGCTCCCGGTCCGATTCCAACGACGTACAGCGTTGCCATTATCCCTCCTTGGTAACCGCGATTGTAATCCCATCCACCACTTGTTTTCGGACCACAAAGTGACCACCACTTAAATGAGCGCAAGGTTCGCAAACAGAAGTGGTTTCCGTAATCGATTCGACGAAAGAACTAGGCTCAAACCTCGATTGAACATTTTGGATCTCACTGACGGGGAAAAAATGTGTTTTGGCGTTTAGCAGACGCGCCGCTTCTAAAATGCCCGTTTCATCTTTCTTTAGTTCAATACTGGCAATTGTTTTTATACTTTTGAGAGCCAACTTGTATTTAACGAATATCGAAGATATCGCGGCAATAATTTCACTTTTCGCTTTACCTCGTCGACAGCCGATACCAACATGAAAAACCTTCGGTCTCAGCACGCAGGTCGGTTGAGATAAATCAAGGCCCTGCCCTGATGAGACTATGATTGTCCCATCATATTTTTGATCATTGATATGCGGATAGTTTAACCGGTACTCTTTAGGGGCTATCAACCGGATCAATCGTCCATCGACCATCATCGCCGTAATCAGTTTTGCGTCATCCATATTCTCTATGGTCAGTCCATACTTTTCGGCGAACATATCCACCGCGTCTATTCCCCGATTATCGGATGCCGTAGTAATTACAGGCTCAGCATCCAATAATGCGGCAATGGTATTTGTCAACTGGTTTGCCCTCCCAAGATGTCCCGAAAGCAAGCTGATGATATATTTCCCCATATCATCAATGACAATAACCGCCGGATCAACACTTTTGTCCTTTAGAAATGGCGCCGAACATCTGACGGCAATTCCCGTTGCCGAAATAAATATAATCGCCTGATATTCCGCGAACAACTTGGGCAATGCCTCCTTGTAAGTCGATTTGGAATACAATGAAATATCTCCTTCAAGGTGTTGTCTCAGATAATCGGCTATATTTCGACCATAAGCGCTGAAGTATAGACATGCGACTTTCACTGAGATCCTTTTCGATATTCATGTGAAAATCCCGGATCATACAGCAATGAGTGCTCAAATTCAGTGGCAATAAAATCACCCACCAAAATTTGTGCTGTTTTCGTAATACCAGCATCGGTAGCTTTTTCCGCGATATCCGCCAAATTTCCTCTCACGATTTTCTGATCTTTCCAGGTCGCTTTATAGATAACGGCAACAGGGACATCAGTTCGGCCATATCCTTTAACTAGTTTTTTTATGACATCCGTAATATTACGCACTGACAAAAAAATTGCCATGGAGCAATGATGCGCGGCCAGGAGTTCAAGGTCCTCGGGTTCAGGCACAGGTGTACGCCCGGCCATACGTGTCACGATCACTGTCTGGCTGACTCCGGGAAGTGTGAACTCTCTTTTCAAAGCGGCACAACTGGCTGTAAAAGAGCTAACTCCGGGAATCACCTCATAGCTTATCCCCTCTCGGTCCAACCAGGCCATTTGCTCACCAATAGCTCCGTAAAGTGAGGGATCACCGCTATGCAAACGGACGATTATCCGCTCTTGGCGTTCTGCTTCTATCATCTTTTTTATCACCTTTTCCAGAGTCATAGACGCACTATTGAAGCGTGCGCAATGAGCAGGACAAAACTCCAGGTGTTTTTCCCCAACCAATGAACCCGCGTAAATGACTAATTGGGCTTTTTCCAAAATACGGCGTCCTTTCACCGTAATTAAATCAACATCCCCCGGACCCGCTCCGATAAAATAGATCATGATTAAAAATCGCTATGAAAACTCCTGTTAACTCCATTAAATGGCTTTCCTTGCTTATCTCAATGTTTTTCGAGTTCTATCACAACAAGGACGATGCCACCCGTGTATGTCATTGATTCACCGATAAGAATGGGAACAATCTTTTCTTCCGGATAAGAAAGATCAAATCCCGCCCACATCTTACCCCGTGCGCCCGTCTCATAAAGCGCTTGGGATATTTCTCCGGGAGGGTGGTTACGATCAGTAAGTAAAATTGTCAATGGATGTTCCAACACTTTCTCAATCTCGTCCTTACGTCCGTGGAGGCTCAAGAAAAAAGCGTTTTGCCAGCTTTTAGACAATTGACACATCAAATACTGAAAAGAAGATAAACCGGGAATGATCTGTTGGATCTCAATCTCGTTTTTCTTTAAATATTCGACAATCCCGTAAAAACATGGATCTCCGGATGCCAGTATCGCGGTTGACACATTAGCTTTTAAGTGATGTTTGATCTCCCGAACCGATTTCACTTCCGTCACTTCCGTGACGATTTGCCGAGCGGTTTGGGCAATTCTGCCAAAGGCGATAACACACGTTGCGTCTTTGATCGTCTCAATCGCGTCCTGGGTAACAAATCGAATGTCCCCGGGTCCCATTCCGACAACTTTAACCATTCGCTCTACCGATAATTCCCTGATTCATTGAGTATATGATGACCTCAACGGGAAACGATTCATCTTTAAGGTATTTCTTGACGCGCTTATTACAACTGAAGGCCATTTGTTGAAGAACATCCTGGTGTCCTTCTTCAAAGATCAGACTGATGGCGCTTTCGGTATCTGTGCAAGCGGAAACCGTTTGAAGAAATTTTTGAGGCACCCCTGCCAGAGATAGATGATAGACAAAAGCCTCAATTCGTGAATCGCTAACCTTGCTATGAGTATTGAAGACACCTATGGAAAGTTTGGAAAGTTTGCCTATGTGACCAACCAAAACAATCTTTTCCAGCTTTTTTTGATAGCAGTACAGCAAAACCTCGCCAATGAAATTGGAAATTTTGACGGCTGGAATTTTAAGTTCCAGTGATTGAATAAACTGTTTTCCATAATTGCCCAAATACAGCAGGAGTTCTCGATGTCCCCGATTCAGCCACAAATCGATTTCCAAATAAATAGTTTTCAACCAGGCTTCTTCTGACATTGGCTCAACAATGCCGGTTGTGCCCAAAATAGATATTCCGCCAATAATGCCCAAGTTGGCGTTAAATGTTCGCTTGTGTATCTTCCCCGCTTCAGGCGCCGAAATCGTCACATCCCAACCACAGCTGTCAACGGAAGTTAGGGCTTCGGTGATCATCTTTTTGGGAACGGGATTGATAGCGGGATCTCCCACCTTTCCCCAAAAACCGGGTTTGGTGATCGTACCAATTCCCACACCACCGCGCACAATGATTTTGCTGTCATTTCTCTTTTGAACATGGGCAAAAATCTCCAATCCATGAGTGATATCAGGATCATCCCCGGAATCTTTTATAATACAGCAAGATGCTTCGTATTCCAGTACTTTTGGTTTCCAGACCTTTAAAGACAAGGAAATTCCGGCGGGAGTATCAATTTTTATAATCGCTAAGGGTTGTTGGGTATGTAGCATCATGGAAGCCGCTTTTGCGGCGGCGGTCGCACAGCTTCCCGTGGTATATCCTTTCCTGAGTTTTTTACCTCCTTTGACAAGGTATGTATCAAGCATCCCGTCCGACAGCCGCATAGATGATGGCATTCAAAACGGCCGCCGCGACGTTGCTTCCGCCTTTGCGTCCTTTGGTAGTAATGGTTGGGTAATCAAAACCCCTGATATATTCCTTGGACTCCGCCGCTCCGACAAATCCGACCGGGACACCAATGACCAATTGAGGTGAGATTTTTTTCGTCTGAATCAATTCACCAATTCGATAGAGGGCCGTCGGGGCGTTTCCGATTACAAATATATCGACGCCTTTTTCAGCCGCCAGATCAATGGCCGCCATAGATCGCGTCGTTCCTTTTTCTTTGGCCATACGAAATGCCTCGTCATCGGCAACATAGTTATCAATGGTACATTTGGCTTTTTCGAGCATTCGTTTGTTGATTCCGGAATACGCCATCATGGTATCTGTCACAACACGACATCCACCCTGAATCGCTTTGATTCCGCTCGCGATGGGTTGATGATTAAACCGGACTATTTCTTGATACTCAAAATCACCCGTGGTGTGGATCATCCGTTTAACCACAAGCAACTCTTGTTCGTTGAATGAGTGGGGGGGCATTTCGTTGCCTATAATATCCATACTATCGGACTCAATTTGAGCGGGATCTTTAATATACATCATGTATCAAAGTGTTTTAATCCTGTGATTTGTTTTTTTCTGACTCTTCAATTTCTTTTTTCTTTTTCTTCTCTTTTTGTTTTTGTTCCAGATAGGTTTTTATTTCGCCTTCGACTTTATCTCTTTTTCGCTTTTCATCGCGTTGCGCTCTTCTTTCCATATTTCCTCCTGATATTAATGCAATCCGTCAATTGATAGATAAAGCAGTGAGTGCTTTTAATAAAGATCAAAATGAGATTACTTGGTTGGCGGACTGAATCGTCGCTCCGCCCTGACTGGTCGACAACCTCATCCTACCTTTTCTGCGCCGCAGTTGTCTATCGGAAAGTCCCTTATACACGACTTTCGAAGATCCTAATATAACTTGGTGTTTCATTAAGACTGACCACATGAGAGCTTTTTGTCCCAAAACTCACGATTTATGGCTTTCGGTAATTTGATTCTAAATCAGCCGCAGTAACCGGCTATCGCCGCGCCGATGATAGGTGAGTGATCGGTTTTTACCAATTGGTAATAGACATCGAGATCTTTAAGTAGCTGGGATAACTTAGTTTCAACCACTTGTTTGAGACCAAATAGCTTATGGTAGGTCGATCCATCGACATTGATACAGATAGGATGCAGCGGATTTCTTCCCTTCCCGCTTTTAATTATCGCGGCGGTCAGGTTTATCGCGGCTAATTGCCCGGCACGTAAAATCACTCCGTTGACCAAGTGGTACATCAGCTCTAAGTCATAACCTGGGGTTTGCTCCAAAGCAAATCCAGGGTTTGCTTGATGAGGATTTTCCAGAAATTGACTAATCCCTGAAGTCTCCAGTGATGTCAAATTCCGCAGGTGACTTTGGGTATGACCGGAGAAGGCTCCCTCAACAGCCGCGCTTTGAAGAACTTTTAACACCAAAGGGCCTAAATACACCCCTGAAATCATTTTCTCAAAAATATGTGTTCCCGGAGTATCGGTTGAAAGATCGAATTGCTGATCAACTTTGCCCCGTCGGAAGGCTGAAAAGCCACCCGATTCTACATTTACGATCTGCGCGCCGGTTTTTTGCGGAATCTTCAAAATACGCTCATTCCGCTCAATATAAGCTGTATTGGTGCCTGTCCCCAGTATGAAGCCAATGTAGCTTTCGCATTGGCGAGCTTGCCCTTTTGCTTTTCCCGCGAGCAATGTTGCCACTGTATCGTTTAGAATCACAATTTTCTTTTCCGCGATTCCTCTTTTTTTTAGGAACTTATTTAATCCGCTGCCAATAAAAGTTCCGACGACTTCCGGGACTTTGATTTCTTTGGTCCAATACAGAAGTTTACCATCTTTTTGGGCATCTATTGCAACAGGGTACGAGAAACAAAACCCTATCCGATCAGATAAGTGAATAACCGGCATTAAAAAGTCGCAAATCGATTGGTAAAACTCCTCCTTACTTATTTCTTCCTTTGCCCCGGGCATCAACATTTGATTCCTGTGTTCAATTTGAAAACCACCTTGAGAATCAAATTCAACCGCGCAAACCCGCAGATTTGTGCCTCCCGCGTCTATCACGATTACGGGTTTCCCGGCGGGTACAGGTTCATCGATTCCGATAAATGAGGGCAGCATTGATAAGCATGACCCGACAGCTGTCAATCCCATGTCCATTTCACTGACAAAACGATCAACTATCTTTTTCATTTCCTCGATAGTCAGAAATATTTTGAATTGTACGAGTAAACGATCAGCGATTGCTTTGGTGTTTGGCATAATCAATTGATAAGTCGCGCGCGTGGTATTTAATACCCAGGCCGAGCCGACCATACATATACTCCCCTTGATAAGCCGCGCGCGTGGTATTTAATTGACGACATTATCCCACAAAGAAGATTTAATATTGATAAGTCGCGCGCGTGGTATTTAATTAAAAAATAAAATTACAAAATAGGAGTTTCAATTGATAAGTCGCGCGCGTGGTATTTAATAAGGGTATTCCGAATGTTTCAATCGATCAGTTTTTCGAAAGGATCAGTTCCTGGTTCAAGATGTAAACGCTATCTGTCATAAAGCTCGGAAAAAGCTCTCATAATGGTTGAAGTCTCTAATGTTTGTGAAATTGCCGTGAATCTTTATGTTGTCTTGATCAAATGCATAAATTCCTGCCGAGTATTCTCACTTTTAAGAAACTCACCAAGCATGTACGATGTTTGAGTTACCGAATTCTGTTTTTGCACTCCTCTGGCCATCATACACAGATGCATGGCCTCGATAACGACAGCAACACCTTTGGCTCGCGCGTATTTCATAACCGTGTCACCGATTTGCTTCGTCAGATTTTCCTGGATTTGCAAACGGCGGGCAAATACGTCAACAAAACGAGCCACTTTTGACAGCCCGATTACTTTACGATCGGGTAGATACGCGATATGGCACTTACCGAAAAAGGGAATCAAATGGTGCTCGCACAATGAGTATAATTCGATGTCTTTGACGACGATCATTCCTTCAGATTCTGTTTCAAATATGGCACCATGAAACAGCTCATCAATATCCTGATGATATCCTTGAGTCATCTCCTCAAAGGCACGTGCAGCCCTTGTCGGAGTATTTCTCAGACCATCCCGTGTTATATCCTCACCAATCGCTGTGATTATGCTTTGGTAATGCCCTTCTAATTTACCCGCCATTTTTTTCCCCCTCAAATTTAATCAATCCGCCACAGGTCCTTACTTCCCCAACCAGTTGATATATTATTGATTAACTCAAATCATGGTGAAAAAATGAATATCGGGATCATTCTCCCCATATTACAAAAAAGTAAGCGGATTCTGCCACGCATATCCCGGGCGTCTCCGGCATCGCTTGGATCCGCTGACGATGCTTCACCCCATTCTTTTTCCGACTTATATCATTGGATGGAAGAGTGAGATATGAAATCGAGACAGATTGTATTCGATATCCCTCGCCTCAAAGACGAGAGATACTCAACCCGTGCTATTGTCAAAAGATCGGGGATAGGACGCGATACGGTGATTGATCATCGACGCGATCGCTGACCGAATGGTCCATTATTCTGTGATACTGGTTTTAGAGGGGACAAGTTATCGGAAAAAGGAAAAGAGAAGTTGATTGAACCGGTGGTTTTTTTAAAAACCGGAAACATAGCAATGGATAAGCGCGGTTTTTTCCCAAAACCGATATCAATCAAAATCTCGCGTTTTTCTCCTTACCGCTTAAAGAAAAAGTCCCCGACTAAAGATGAGGAGTTCCACGGGACTTGTTTTCCGCTTGAGTGTTCGGAAACCTCCTTTCTAACTCTTTTTAGCATTTGCTCAATCGTTAACCCGCTTGTCTTGATATGTTTTAATAACGCTGAGGTATAGAGTCCGTTACTCCCGTTAATTCCATCAGAAGCGGTTGTTCCCGGAGCCGTCGCGTAAATGACAATGGAACCGCTCGGAGCGCTCATAACGGAAAGTCCTCTCACTTCGGAACCTCTGACCCAGGATCGCCCTGCCTCAAAGGGATTATTCCGGCAAGCGTCAAACACGATGATGTTGATTTTGGTTTTGGCGCTTTCCATCTTGCTTAGTACCCGACCGGTTCTTATGCTTCGTACTTACTATAAAAACGGATAGTCTTCGGTGCTTAATTCTATGTGTTGAATAAGCGCGTTATTTGCCCATATACCACTGCTTGCTATTGTTTCGTTTGCGTGATAAAGAATCCCCAGTTCGCTTCTTTTGTCATTCTTCCACGCCTCAAGGTATTTTCTGCCATCTGCCCAGATCAATGTTCCCTGGCCGTTAAATTTGCCATTCTTTCAATTCCCAACGTACTTATCGCCATATGGCCAGGTGTATGTTCCCTGGCCTTCCTTTTTGCCATTCTTCCACGCCCCAACATATTTTCTGCCATCTGTATAGGTATATGTTCCAAAACCATTAACACAGTTCCCGCTGATACATTCAGCATATGAATTTAAGCTCCATAAAAGAGCAATGCCCAAAAGTGGAATAAAAGGTCTCATTTTATCCTCCAAAACATATTAATCGCTTGTCAGTTTGTATCTATTCAGAACTTATTAAAAAAGCGCCAAAAAGTTCATTTTTTACTTGACAAGGTTTTTGACGGATTTTTGTTAATCCGCCTACATTAGA
>CAZJUM010000090.1:0-10685 GCA_964549175.1 uncultured Pseudomonadota bacterium
AAATCCGTCAAAAACCTTGTCAAGTAAAAAATGAACTTTTTTGCACTTTTTTAACAAGTTCTGAATAGATACAACGCAAGTTGCATACTAAACTCAAGTCAATATTGAGACTTTTATGAATAAAAATCGTTTGTATTTACTTTTAATTTTGATGCTTCTTGTCAGCCCTACCGCTATTGGGGGAAGTGCAAAGATAGTCAAAGTGTCTGTTTTGGCAAGTGATTTGAATAATACAACAGCAATTGAGGTACGACTTTTTGAAATTAAGATGGCGCGACTGCCTGAAATAAAACAAATTGACTCCAAAACAACGAATCACCCTGCCCTGGTTTCCTTTTCAGTTCCTGCGTCGGAGAATAGAGTCTTTTACCAAGTGTCGGCCTTGCGGGGTGATCGAGAAATCAGCTCAGAGCCGTTTTATCTTGATGAGAACCGAACAAAAATTGAAGTTGAACTGATTCTACCAGCGGTTTCCACCGATGCGGAGTTGATTGAATTCCCCAAAAACACAGTGTTTGTTGAACAATCCGATGCCGGTATTGCTATTACAGATATCATATATTTGGTTAATGCCACTGAAACGTTTGTTGATGCCAGTAAGTTTGAACTCCAAAAGAAAATGCCCGTCGGGAGTAAAAATTTCACGATTATTCACGCGCCTAAACGGTCAGAAGTTGAAAAAACTGGGGATTATCTCCATCTCAAATTAAAGCTATCCCCCGGGCAATCGCAGGTTATTGTTAATTACGAACTGCCAACCAGAGGGTCTGATATTTCAATGAAGCATCATCTGTTTTCCGGAACTGGTGAGTTGGAACTTGTTTTCGTCGTGGGAGGGCCCGAAATAAATGTAAAGCCAGATCATGGAATCAGTACGACGGAGTCAACTAAAAAATTTAACAACCAACTTTATGTGCTGAAAACGCTGACTTTGCCTCAAAAATTGAACCTGCTTGAAATAACCATCTCAGGAATTCCGCTTGCGCAAAATCAGATGATTATTCCGGCGGTAATACTGGCTGTGATTCTGTTTGCGGGGTTGATTCTATATTTGAGGAAAGGGGCAAACCGTTCTAGGCGATCTAAAATCCTTGATAAATGATAATTTCGCAGTGATTCGTCAAAAAACAATGCCAAGAAAAACCGAAGTCACACGACTATCAATGAGTAAGTATAATTATTTCAGGCAGTCGTCCCATCGATTCTACGGAGCTGTTGTCGCTCTTTTTATGTTACTTTTATATGAGACGTTGGTAATATGGGGTGAGCTACCTTCAGGTGCAATGGTCAGAAACGCGCCGGAAGTATGGTTAAGAAGTATCCTGTATTTTATCGGACTCCCCCATTATTACATCAGTCTCGCTTTGTTGGCGGGAGCTTTAATTGCGATATCGGTTTTTTATCAATCCGGCGTGATAGTGCGCAAATCCATCTTTTTTTGGATGATTCTTGAATCGATTTTTTGGGGCCTTGTTTCCGGATTCATTATTCAGTTTTTTATGATTAACCTTCCGTTTTTTTCCGGTGTTTTTTCCAATTCGATCTTAGCCAATCTGGGATTAGCAATCGGCGCGGGGCTATTTGAAGAACTGCTGTTTCGCGTTGTTCTCACAACCTTTCTGATTTATCTGTTCAGAAGAATATTTGATCATCCGCTGATATCGATTGTTATCGCTGTTTTAGTAGCATCCTTCTTGTTTTCGCTGGTCCATTATCTTGGCAATATGGCAGATCAGTTTACCTTATATTCCTTTATGTTTCGATTTTTTGCGGGGATATGGTTTACCACATTATATACGGTCCGTGGGTTTGCCATTACCTGCATGACACACGCGTTTTATGATATTTTTGTGATATTCTTTTATCAATAGGATACCTGTTTAAGTGTTGTTTAATCATTTAAGCGTTAGCTGTGAACAACGAAAATCCTAAGCGAATTTCTCATTCGCCTGACAACTACCTGGTTTTCTGCTGTACAGTCTGAACTATGTCTGGTAGAGATTGGACATGATAACGGATAATCGAGCCATAAGAAGAAAAAGTCACCGAGGGATCTTAGGGAAACGGCCGAATTATTGACAGGTCATTAAGTTACCTGAGAGAAAGTGCCTTCAGGTCATACAGGCTGACCCAAGAAGGAGATTTACCTGTGGAAGTTGATGGTGCAAGCGCATCATTAACTTAAGCTAAGTGTATTTTTTGGCAGACAGATAGGATATTTAATTGTCAGTTCTTGTTTAGGCTGTATGGGTGGCCTGAAAATATTAAACGGTGTTTCGCTATCGATTTGGTTATCGCTTGCTGAGTCTACTACTCAACAACCCGAGACAGGCAGGTTCCCGATGTCGGGTGTGAATCTTTCCCGGGGGGCATGGAATGGAAGCCTTAATTCACTATAAATATCAGTCACCTGTTCCACCAAAGAAACCTCCGACCTTAAAAGAAGCGATAACTGTTATGTCAGAACTTGGATGGGACGATTACGGATGATGCAACCAACCGTTTGTTGCCCTAATGTGTCCGGCGGTTTTTTGAGCAGTTGTTAGGCAAATCCGGGGGATTGCCTGACAACAATTAACTTGTTTCAATATAAATGGAGGAATTATGCGTTTTTTAAAATCAGGGTTTATTGTGATGGTATCTTGTTTGATTGTTGCTCTATTCCCTATGTCAGCATTTACAGCCGACAAAAAAATAGTGATTATCACATCTTTTCCCAAAGACCTGACCGGTGCTTATAAGAAGTCATTCGAAGCCAAGTATCCGGAATACACCGTTGAAGTACTTCAGAAGAAAACATCCGCCGCAGTTAAGTATATCCAGGAAACATCCGCCAAGAACGCTTCCGATATTATGTGGGCTTCAGCTCCGGATGCTTTTGAAGTACTAAAGGGAGATGGTTTGTTGGCCAAATACACTCCCAAAACCGCGGGAATTCCACAGAAAGTGGGATCATATCCCATCAATGACCCCGATGGGTATTACTGTGGTTTTGCTGCTTCCGGTTATGGGATCATGTGGAACAAGCGCTACTTAAAAGCAAAGAAAATTCCGGCTCCGCGTGAATGGGACGATCTCAAGGCGCCTGTCTACTTTGATCACGTAGGAATGTCAGCCCCTTCTCGATCCGGGACCACCCATTTAACTGTCGAAGCGGTTTTACAGGGAGAAGGCTGGAATAAAGGTTGGAAGACTTGGAAAGAGATTGCCGGTAACTTCAAGATGGTTACAGAACGCAGTTTTGGTGTCCCTGAAGGCGTTAACAGCGGTGATTTTGGTGTTGGAATCGTCATCGATTTTTTTGGCTTTTCCTCAAAAGCGACAGGTTTCCCAGTTGATTTTGTTTACCCAACGGTAACCAGTTTGGTACCCGCCAATATCGCCATCGTGAAAAATGCGCCTCATCCTGAAGCCGCGGCAAAATTCATTGAGTTTTTGCTGTCAGCCCAGGGACAGGAATTATTGTTGAACCCGGCTATCCAACGATTGCCCGTCAATCCGAAAACATATGCCAAGGCTCCCGAAGGATTTCCCAATCCGTTTACCGATCAGTCCATTGGTGCCGCTGTTGAATTTGATGTAGGTCTCTCAAAGAGACGCTATAATATCGTTAATTCCTTGTTTGATGTGTTGATTACTTATCGGCGTCAAGATTTAGCCGAAGCCATTCGGGCCATTCAAAAAGCAGAAGCGGCAATGGCTAAGACACCGAACACCAGCGCGCGACTTCTAATTAACGAAGCACGAGCACTAATCGGGGCAATGCCGATATCCGATGCGGACGCGATTGATGAAAAATATCCGGGTGTTTTCACATCAGATGTCTTTAAAAAGCGTAAGAAGGCCAGTGTCAAAGTTCCCCAACGTCAAGCTGAAATCGAGGAAAAATGGGATGCTTTTGCCAAAGAAAACTACGCCAAGGCCAAAGAAAAAGCTGAGAAAGCACTTGAACTACTAAATTAAGATCCGCTCCGCAGTTAACCTATTGCTGCCGAAGGGGAAGCTCTTCGGCAGCGCTACTTCTTTATCATCAATCACATTCATTTCAGGGGGGATATTGGGTGCCACTTTCCGAATTTAGAAAACATCCCGGACAAATAGCGGTGATGGTGATCATATCACTATTCTTGCTGATTTTCTTTGTGATCCCGGTAGTACAAGTTATCTTTGTCGCTTTTCTCGATGTCACCACAGGGCAATTCACGCTTCTTAATTTTAAAGACTTTTTTAATAATGCCTTATTTCAAGAATCGTTCTGGAACTCACTCTTTGTCGGGGTAATGTCCGTGGTATTAGCATCCGCGTACGCAATGCCTTTGGCATACTTTACATCGCGTTTTGAGTTTAAAGGTGCCGTCATCATCCAAAGCCTTGGGGTGATTCCCTTGATTATGCCACCCTTTGTCGGGGCGGTTGCCATGCTGATGTTGTTTGGCCGCAACGGCAGTGTTAACCTCTTACTGGAAGAATGGTTCGGCTTCAATATCCCTTTTATGGAAGGATTAACCGGGGTGATATTTGTGGAAAGTCTGCACTATTTTCCGTTTATACTAATCAACCTGTCCGCCGCGCTGCAAAACATTGATCGATCCATGGAGGAATCGGCTCAAAACTTAGGTTCATTTGGCCTTAGACTCTACCGCAGAATCGTTCTGCCTTTGGCCATGCCAGGATACATGGCTGGCGCCTCTCTGGTATTTCTAAAGGTTTTCGATGACTTGGGAACACCCTTGCTACTGAATGTTAACAATATGCTAGCACCTCAAGCCTATCTGCGGATCGCCTCAATCGGAATTAAAGATCCCATGGGGTATGTGATCTCCGTTATTCTCGTGATCATGTCGTTGACGGCCATGTGGCTCGCTTTTAGGACCTTTAAAGGAAAAGATTACGCGACCGTTCAAAAAGGCGGTGGCGGGTTAGCCAAAAGACGTATGAAGCCAATCGAAAAATCATTTGCCTGGGTCATTATTATTGTCATTATGGGATTGGTTCTGGCACCTCATCTTGGCCTATCGTTGTTATCGTTGGGTACCATCTGGTCATATAGTGTTTTACCCGATGGATTTACTTTGAATCATTTTATAGCGGTATTTTCCGAAACGCCTGAATACATGACCAACACCGTGTTGTATTCCTTTTTAGCCGCGACAATTGATGTTATCATTGCTACCGCGATTGCTTATTTGGTCCTCAGAACAAAACTATTTGGAAGGAAATGGCTGGATTATACAGCAATGGCAGCTGTGGCGATTCCGGGTCTGGTGATTGGAATTGGATATTTAAGAACCTTCCATAGCATTCAAGTGCCATGGCTGGAAAACCAATCCCTGGCGACCTGGTGGGGGGCGATCGTTATCGCGTTGGCAATTCGACGATTACCATATGCCTTACGAGCCTGCACCGCCGCCTTACAACAAGTCAGTGTTTCCCTGGAAGAATCGGCTGAAAACTTGGGCGCGAATAAATTGTCAACCATCAGAAAAATTGTCATCCCATTGATGGCGGGAGGAATTCTGGCCGGATTTGTAACCAGTTTCGCCACCGCCGCAGTTGAGTTGGGAATGACATTGATGCTGGTTTCAAAAAGCTCGGATGGACCGCTGGCTTACGGGATTTATGTTTACATGCAAAGCGCGGCCGGGCGAGGACCTGGTGCCGGGCTTGGAATTATGGCCGTCGCTGTCGTCGGGACATGTACCTTGCTATCTTATCTATTTATCGATCGCCGGAAGAAAAAGTATGGGATGAGTTAAAACACATTAACATATGAGCTAGGGTAAATTCATGAACGAAACAAAAATGAGAAACATAAGCACTTCCCAGGTGGATGTTCGATTAAATGACGTCAACCTTTCTTTTGGAGAGACTCATGTTTTGAAAGGTATTAATTTAGAGATTAAACCGGGTGAGTTCTTCGCGTTTTTGGGTCCTTCCGGATGTGGCAAAACCACACTGCTCAGATTAATCGCCGGATTCGAACCCGCTCAAACGGGTCAAGTGTATATAGGCGGAAATGAGGTTTCTCATCTTCCGCCCTGGAAACGGAACTTAGGCATGGTGTTCCAAAGCTATGCGCTCTGGCCGCATATGACGGTTGCTCAAAATGTGGCGTTTGGTCTTGAAGAAAGGCGTGTTCCCAAAAATGAGATTAAACATCGTGTTGAAAAGGCTCTTGATTTGGTCGGTTTAAAAGCACTGGCGGAAAGGCGCCCCTCCCAGCTTTCAGGAGGTCAACAGCAACGGGTTGCTTTAGCCAGAACAATTGTGATTGAACCTCAAGTGTTATTGTTAGACGAACCACTCTCAAATCTGGATGCCAAACTGCGTATTCAAATGCGTCTTGAACTTCGTCAGTTACAGCAAAAGCTCTGCTTAACAACGATATTTGTGACCCATGATCAGGAAGAGGCGAATACGACATCGGATCGTATTGCTGTGATTAACGAAGGTGTAGTACAACAAGTGGGACGTCCTGAAGAGATCTATGATCATCCGGCAAATTTGTTTGTGGCAAAATTTCTGGGCGTGACAAACGTTGTGAATGGTGCCATATTGATCGACAATGGCAAAATGATCTTTAGCTCATCTGACGGGACGCTGAATGTCCCGATGTCGAATGGTGTTAAAGGTCCCGGCAATATTATATTCAGGCCACAAAACCTGACCCTTCTCAATCCCAATGAGCCGCCTATTCCCGAAGCCATTCGCTTCAATGGTGTGGTGCGGCACAAAGAATTTTTAGGAAGCATTGTTCGTTATCAGGTAAAAATTGGAGAACACTCCATTATCGTCGACACACCCCATCAACGAGGTGATGAATCAATTCCGGAAAATGCCAAAATGTCCTTATACTTAAATCAAAACCAAATTACCCAGTTTCCCAATTAGGATTGGGATCAATTTGATGTTCTCACATGGTTCTGGAGCTGACTCACTTTGGAATCTCGGTACCCACTTAAGATATTGAAAAAACCAAACGGATACTCCACATTACCTATGTATCGTCCAAAATCCGTTTCGCGTTATTCAGCCCCGGATCGGCAACTTTAACGTAAACTTCAATTCCCCACCGAGGCGCATAGTGCTCCAGGATTTTTGCGTCTGAAAGTTCGATATCCGTTGCGAGAAATATAACCCAGTTTTCTTCCCTTTGCTTGAAGGAACTGCTGAACAATGGTCTTACGCTATAAACTCCGAATGTTTGCCTATTTATGAAAGGATCAACTCGACCTTAAGCGCGTAGCTACGATATGATGCTCCTTTCATCTTTTTCATATGCCTTTTAACCAGGGCATAAATTTCGGTGGTTGTCGTTCAACAGGCATTGCGGCTTACCGCGTCTTATTCTGAATATCCTGGTTAGCCCCCAATTTTACGACGGTTTTGATGTTATTCCGGCTTCCAAACCAAGTATCGGTCATACAATAAGTTAATTTAATCCCTTTCTTATAGTTCGTTTCGGCATATCGCGGAGCATTTTCACCTGCCTGATCTTTTTCATTATGATTATATACAATTCGCAAGCTCATTTTTTTGATCACCCCCCTGTCATTCCCGTGAAAGTGGGAACCTAACGTCTGCTGATGCAATGGTTAAGGTTGCGGAAGAGTCATTCCCGCGAAGGTGGGAATCTAACCATAAAAGCCTAAGAAACCAAATGGTTTTCTGGGTGCCCGTATCCGCGGGGATGACAGATATTCTAAACCGTTCCGTCCGCATACCATCGGCGGATCCCCGTATTCGCGGAGATGAAAGGCATTCTCGGGGATGAAAGGCATTATTGGCAAATTAGAATGTTAATGGTACATAATCAGGTTTTTCATTTTCGGTCCGGTGATTGTAGGCTGCTTTTTGGCGGTTTTTCTACCCAAAAATGTGAGCGCTTTGAATACACTACTCACTTCATTGGGTCACAAAGTAATTTTTAGAAATTTTTTCTTGCAAATTAAGGTTCCAACTTATAAAAGATCTGAGCAGTATGTCCATGTTATGGAAAGCATTAATACATCACTTCATGAAAGGTTAGCATGTCACAAGGAAAAGTTAAGTGGTTCAATCCGGAAAAAGGGTATGGTTTTATTGAGCAGGAAAATAGCCCGGATATTTTTGTTCATAAAACAGATATTGTTGGGGATATCATTAAAGAGGGCGATACAGTTGAATTTGAGTTGGGCGAGGGGAGAAAAGGTCCTTGCGCGACAAACGTCAAAGTAGTCTAACAAAGTCATGACACTTTGACATAGAGCAAGTTTTGGCAGTTCCGCGAAGCAAATGAAATCAATGCGGTGTCAACCACTTCATTGATTTCAATTCTTCCTGAAAGAACCACTTCTATAGAGTAGGCACTTTCGCTGTTTGTTCCGAGATTCCGGCGAGTTGATCAAATTCCTCCACAAGCGATTCATGAGAATCAACAATATCTTGAATTGTTACATCTTTTTGAAGAAAAACGGGATGAATATCCATTTTCCGCAGCAACTCGCTAAGGGGAGCAAGAAAGATGGTACTTTCCTTTGTGCTTTGAAAGAGCTGATACAAGTGACTGATAAAAATTTTGGAAGGTAGAACACCAGGTTGATAACAAATATTATTGTACTTTTTGCTGGCATCTTCATACGAAATAATGAACCCCTCCCTTTTAAGAGAGTTCAACAAAAACACCAGGCGTTTTCGATTAAGTCCCAATAATAACTGAAGCTGATCAAAATTAGGCGCCGCGTTAAGCTTCCCAAAACTCAATGTCAAATAGACCAGAATCTTCACGGCGGATGAAAGCATAGACTCGTTGTTATAAAGCCCTGCCACATTCATATAGTTGGTTTCATGATGAAATTGGTGAATGTACGCCAATGCGGCCCCGATTAACACCACCAACCAAACAACAAATACCCACAACAGAAAAATGGGAACAATGGCCAATGAGCCATAAACGACATCAAAGTTTGAAAAGTTTTTTAAGTACCCGCTAACCAGCATATTGCTGCCCTGGATGCAAATGGCTGCGGCAAATGCCCCGCGAATTGCCGAAGAGGGATGCACTGAGGTCGCCGGAATATATAAGTATAAGACAAATAAACCAATGGCGGAAACCAGGATGGGCATCGCTTGAGTGACCAAGGCATTGATGTACTGATAATTCAAAACTTCCAATGCATATTTCTGATAGTATGGTAGTGTTTGTAAATATGGAGGGATTGAGAACACCAAAACCAGCAACATCGGACCAAAAAACAAAGTCATGAAGAAAGCCAGGCCATTCTTAAACCATTTACTCTCCTGATCGGATGTCCAAATTTTATTGATGGATGAGTTTACCTTGGTATATAAAAGCACACCGGCTAGAAACAATGTTGGAAAACCAATGGCACCAAAGGCTAATGAATCTTCTGACAATTTCTCAAGCTTAATAAAAATACTGGCCACATATTCAGGAATAAAAAACTTGGTTACAAAACTCATAATTGCTTGTTTCCGAACCACATTTTCCGTGATCTGACCGAGTATAAAGAAAAAAATGGCAACAATCGGAACAATCGACAATATTGTGGTATATGCCAAGGATTGGGCCAGCGCTGTAATCTTCTTTTCTTTGGATAACTTGGACAACAGCACAAAAATACGATAAATCACACCAATTTTTTGGCCTGCATGTGTTTGTTTAAACTTTTGGTAGGGGGTTGAAATCGAGTCGATTATCTTTTTCATGGTCTTTAGCGGGTTGATTCCAAATTAATATCGCAATAGCTATGTCGTTATCTCATCCATCTTATACTTCCATTTGAATACTACGACATCCTTATTCACTTCTGACAGGTATTGTTCAATTCTTTTCTTTAGCTCAGCTTTTGATGACGCACCGACCTGCCTCAAGAATGTTCTAGTCATTTTGCTAAAAAAACACTCAATGAGATTCAATGGCGTAAATACAAAATCAAATCAATTAGGTATCGCTTTCAAAAAAGCTCCCATTTCTTTAGAAATATGAGCGGAATGATTATCCACTATTATTTATCTTGATCGACAGGTCTGTGTCTTTTTGAAAGGATAACACCACAGGTTGTTTCGTGACGGTACCAGCAACGATTGCAAAATCAGCCGTGTCCGGAGGCCCAGCCTCTTTCTGAAAGTCTTCGATACTTCGCGAACGACCAGAGCCTGATCCGGCCCAATCGATTCCAGAATGGTTTCTCCGTTGACAAAACCGGCATCACCGTATCGGATTTTCGGCTTGAAATCGGCTTCTTGCGAACGCTCGTCGACTGCGGCATTTTCTTTGGAATCGCTGGGGGCCATTTGGCGATTTCTTTTTGGTAAACACCTTAACAGGAGCTAATTCTACGTCAATCGGATGATTTTCTTCCGTTATTTTGACAGCAGCTACAAACGCTTGTTTGTTTTCTGAACCGCGACCTCTTTTACCGCCGCTTTTTAAACCACCAGGATTGGCATGGTCAACTTCGATTAGACCGGAAAGTCCTTTGTTTTCATTTTGTTCAGTCATGACTTGCATGAGTTTATGCTTTATCATCCGGGCTGTTTGATACGAAACACTGATCTATCACTTTAACTCAAGGGAGGCGATACCATTTTTACTCTGACTGATCAGAAACTTCTCTGGTGGCTCCACAGTCTCGGAGAGCTATGGAGTCTGTATGATTTTACCTTAAGACTCCGCAAGGCTA
>CAZJUM010000091.1:0-10653 GCA_964549175.1 uncultured Pseudomonadota bacterium
CATAGCTCTTCGAGACTATGGAGCCACCAGAGAGAAATTAGCTGAACAGTTACAGTAAAACAAAAAAAAGACTGACACACAAAATGCCATATTGAGTTGATCGGATAGCTTTGCGGTCGCTGATTCCACATTCGCGGCATTTCAAGCAGCTTTCGGCCTATCCGCAGGTCATGACACGCGAATTTGGGATTCCTTAATAATGGCAATTGCCAGTGAAAACAAGTGTCGGCTATTACTTACTGAAGATTCGCGGAATGGTTTTACCTAACAAGGAGTGACTATCGCCAATCCTTTTCTTTCCCCGCGTACCCCTTATTATTAAGAGTCTTGATATCATGATTTGGTTTTACGCCAAAGGGAAGGATGAAACCAGGAAATCACAGGAAACCTGAGGTTATTTGACAAAAGTTCTCACCACAAAGAGATTATTTATCAAACGAGTTTATTTATACAAAACCACTTTGACTTGATATTCATCCGCAAGAAATTCAGGTTCCTTTTGATTGAAGCCTAGCATTCCCTTGATAATTTTATTTCGCACTCCCATTCCCATATGCTCAATCAGTCTGTAGTCCTTTAGAGTTTGAGTAATGATCTGATTTCTGGATATTCTGCAACCAGCTTTCATCCGCTCCACCGTTACAGAGTTTGGCAATGATCCCGGGCTGATAATCTCAACACGATTTTTAAACAATGAGATCTCAGTATTTGCTGAAATTGTATAATCCCGATGCGCGACCGCGTTTAACAATGTTTCCCGCAGTACTTCTTCCGGAATAGACCATTTACGCTCTCTTTGCATGGTTCCGGAAAGCGACTCCCCGCTCAGATACCTTTGAAAAAAAAGGAGACATTCTCTTATCAATCCCTTGGGAGAAACAGGAGCACTGATATCAATCCGTTCGAAGGTATCATAGTCCTTCTCAACTCCTTTATAGGCGGCCGCTGATACTCCGGCTTGAAATAGTAGTCTTTGCGGCTCTTCCGCGAACAGAACACACCCGGCGATTGTCAATGCGTTGTTATTAAGCTCCGTCTTAACCATGTACTCATTGTTTATCAATAATTTTATCCATTCATTATTCTGATCTAATTGTGGCGTTTCAAATTTCCGATACTCATTAAAATACTTTTTAACCGTCAAAAGTTCTAAATCGCCAAAGGCACTCTTAGATACGGGTAAAGTCTCACCATGCAAAGCGCCTGATGCCTGGAAAAGTCTTCGCAATTGCTCTCTATCCGCCAGTCTGCATGTAGATCCGGTACGGATATAATAGAAACGAGCGGATCCTTTTTTAAGCGCATATGGTTTTGCTGATCCGGGCTCCGATTCAATGATCGCGATAGTCTTGGAATCTGTTTTAAATTCCTGATAGGCGGGAATAATGGTAGGTTCTATCAGATTTGAAACGGCGTTCATCACCCATTCCTCTAAACCGGATTTTTCAACGCCTGTAATTTCACTTTTGTCTGATATCCCCAAAAATAAAGTACCCCCCCTAAAGTTACTAAAAGCAACCAGTTCCTTTGCTAATTGCTCGGGTTTTATTGGAAACTCTTTAAACTCGATATATGAGTTTTCCCCATTCTTTATGGCTTCCCTTATTCTTTCTTTATTCCATTTCATAATACAAGTTTGTTCTTTAACAGCCGTTCTGATCGTTAATGGATTGGTTTTTATCCTTCCACGGGGATACTAAATAAGGAACTTTTAATTGTCGACAAGGAAAAAAGCTATTGGTTTTTACCGCAATGGGCACGAAGGGTCTTGAGGATAAATTAGTTGAAGCGTTTTCAAAGTCAAAATTTACCATGCTGATTGAATTCCGTAGCTTATTAGGCCGGAGAATGAAAGTAAGGTTGTTATTGAACATCCGACTTTCAACATCGGATTTTGAAGAAAGTCCACCAAGATAAACATGTGGTTTATTTCTAATTTTCGGTTTTTACGCGCTGGAAGGTGAGTTGTTGATCTTGCACTCGGACTTCGATATGATCACCTGGCTGGATCGTGCCATCTAAAATTTTAAAGGCCAGAACATCTTCCAGTTCTTGTTGGATCACCCGCTTTAGCGGTCGCGCTCCAAACTCCGGATCAAATCCGTTACAAGCCAGGAATTTGAGAGCATCTTGGCTAATTCGGAGGTCTGTATCCGTATCTCGCAATCGTTTTATCAGTTGTCCAACCTGGATTTTGACCAACTGCTCGATATGATCAATTTTCAGCGGATTGAATACGACTATTTCATCCACTCGATTTAATAGCTCCGGTCTAAATTTACTTAGTAAGATTTTTCGTGTGAATGAATTCCCAATCTTCTTATTTTCCGCGTGTAGTTTTAAGATCGCTTCACTAGCTAAATTGGTAGTTAAGATCACAATCGTATTTTTAAAATCAACTTTAATTCCTCCGGAGTCCGTCAATATGCCATCATCCAGGACTTGAAGTAGAATGTGGGAAATTTCCGGGTGTCCTTTTTCAATTTCATCCAGCAACACCACGGAATATGGCTTCCTCCGTACTGCATCCGTTAAAATCCCCCCTTCTTCAAATCCCGTATACCCGGGAGGTGCTCCCAGCAACCTGGATACTGCGTGTTTCTCTATATACTCGGACATATCCAAGCGAACCATCGCCTTTGGGTCATCAAACAAGAATAACGCCAGAGTTTTGGCTAATTCTGTTTTTCCGACACCTGTCGGCCCCATAAAAATGAAGGACCCCAGCGGTCGATTGGGATCTTGAATCCCCGTTCTGGCACGACGGATGACATTCGCGACGGATATTAATGCTTGGTTTTGCCCAACCAGGTGCGCAGACATCCGTTTTTCCATGTTGAGTAGTTTTTCCTGCTCCACCAACATGATTTTAGAAACAGAAATCCCTGTCCATTTGGAAGCAACAACCGCTATATCTTCTTCATCAATTTCTTCCTTTAGCAACCTTCCTTTGCTACCCTCACTAGTCTGATGTGCTTTTTGCAGCGCTTTTTGCAAATCATCCAAGGTTCCGTATTTTAGCTTTGCTGCCAATTCCAGATTTCCTGCTCTTTGCGCCTCCAATTCCTGTTGCGAAGCGATTTCTATCTTCTTTTTGATGTCTCGAACTCGTTGGATGGCTTTCCGTTCGACATCCCATTGCCTGGTTAGTTTGTCATTCTCTGCTCGTAAACCTGTTATTTTTTTATCCAATTCTTTAATTCTTGCCAAAGATTCGGCATCGTCTTCTTTTTTCAGACCTCTTCGCTCAATTTCCAGCTGGAGGATGCGTCTATTTTTTTGATCAATCACAGTGGGCATGGAGTCTATCTCAATCCGAATGAGCGAGGCCGCTTCATCAACCAAATCAATGGCTTTATCCGGCAAAAAGCGATCCGGAATATATCGATGCGCTAATTTAACTGCCGCGATAATTGCCGCGTCCTTGATCCGCACTCCGTGATACACCTCGTATTTTCTTTTGAGTCCTCTTAAAATCCCGATACATTCATCGACTGTCGGTTCTTTAATATAAACTTGTTGAAAGCGCCGTTCCAGGGCGGGATCTTTTTCAATATGTTTTTTAAATTCACTGATCGTCGTTGCCCCCACACATCTCAACACCCCTCGTGCCAGCGATGGTTTTAACATATTCGACGCATCCAAGGCCCCTTCTGAGGCACCAGCTCCGATTAAAGTATGTAGCTCATCAATAAACAGAATATTATTTTCTCTGGATGACTCGATTTCTTTAAGTAAGCCTTTGAGGCGATCCTCAAACTCACCCCGATATTTAGCACCGGCAATCATACCGGCAAGGTCAAGAGAGAGTAATCGATTTTTTTTCAAGCTTTCCGGAACATCTCCGTTGCAGATTCTTTGTGCAAGCCCTTCAATAATGGCCGTTTTACCAACTCCGGTTTCCCCGATTAGCACCGGATTGTTTTTGGTGCGTCTTGAAAGCACTTGAATGACCCGGCGGACTTCCTCGTCGCGCCCAATCACAGGGTCAAATTTGTTGTCTTTGGCTAATGATATAAGATCCTGACAAAATTCCGTGATCATATTGGGATCATCCTTACCGCTTTTTTTTGTGATTCGATTGCCCCCTCGAATTTTATCAATCAGCGCAACGAGTGCTTTTTTTTCAAGTCCCGCTATCCTAAGCTGTTTGGACGCCTCAATCGAGGGAATAGAGATGATCCCTAGAAGTAAATGCTCCGGATTCAGATACTCATCCTGCATGCGATCGGCTTCTTGCTTTGCCTTTCTAATAATCTGCTCACAATGATAAGAAAGATATACATCCTGAGAATCTGAAGTGGCTCGTCCTGTTCTATCTAAGTATTTTTCAAGATTTGATTCACATTGTTTAAGTTTGACCTTTGATTTATGAAAAACCAGTGGCAAAATCCCCTCTTTCTGCTGAATCAGTGCTATTAATAGGTGCTCAGCCTCCATTCTTTGCCGCGAGCGATTAATAACAATCCGATGGGCGGTATAGATTATCTCTTCCCCTAAGCGGGTAAAGCACTCCATATTCAAACTCAAAGCAAATCCTTTGTAAGTATATTAAAATTTCACCACGAAGATTACGAAAGACATGAAGAAAAAATTCATTAATTGAATCAAAATACCGCATAACTCCAATAGCTTAAAATACCATAGGCATGACAGCGTGATTTCGCTTACCGTACCCAAACCAAGAGATCAAGTCCACGAAAATATCAACCCACAGAGCCGCTCAGTAGTCTGTAAATATGGGCTCTGAGAGTATTGCATTATTGTCGTTCCATTTTTCAGGGAGATTATCCTAATATTTTGAGCGATGAGATTTATAAACAATTAAAGGAAGAAATACCTTAGGCTGAACAAGGAATTCTTTAATCATCTGTCCAATTGTTTATGTGTTCGCCACCAACTATCCTTCGGATCTTTCGGCTCCCTCCCAAGCCTTTCCATAAAATCCCAAAAAGTACACAATTCAGTTGTTCGCTCTCAAGAATTCATTTACCCTGACTAGCGTTGTTTATCAAAAAGGGCTCCGATAACGAGATTAACATATTAAAATTATATGATTATGTACAATTCGCAAGCTCATTTCTTTGATCACCTCCCTGTCATTTCCGCGAAAGTGGAAATCTAACAATAAAAGCCTAAGAAACCAAATGGTTTTCCGGATGCTCGCATCCGCGGGGATGACAGGCATTATTGGCAAATTAGAATGTTAATAGTACATAAACAGGTAAAACTATTAGCTTTCAAAATATAGCGGAAAGGTATATATGAGAATCGAATCAGAGATAAAACTGGGCTTTAAAGATGTATTGATCAGACCAAAACGCTCGACCCTAAAAAGCAGATCCCAAGTAAAGCTTGATCGAAATTTTGTTATGAAGCATACCCAAACGGACTGGGATGGTGTTCCGATTATTGCCGCTAATATGGACACCGTCGGAACATTTGAAATGGCCAAAAAACTTTCTCAACACAGGGTTTTAACCGCGATACACAAACACTATAGTCTCGAAGAATGGGATCAGTTTCTCATAGCTAGACCTGATAGCATTTATAACTACATTATGGTGAGCAGTGGAGCACTTTCGCAGGATTTCGAAAAACTAACGGCTGTCCTTTCAAAATACCCGAAAATCAGATTCATCTGCATTGATGTTGCCAATGGCTATACGGAGAGTTTTGTTGAGTTTGTTAAAAACACACGCGCAACATTTCAAGATAAAGTGATTATCGCGGGAAACGTTGTTACTGGTGAAATGGTGGAAGAGCTGGTTTTGTCCGGGGCGGATATTATTAAAGTGGGCATAGGTCCCGGATCAGTTTGTACAACACGAGTGAAAACCGGAGTAGGATATCCCCAATTGTCCGCTATAATTGAATGCGCCGATGCCGCACACGGATTGAACGGACTTATCATCGCCGATGGGGGATGTACCTGTGCGGGTGATGTTACTAAGGCGTTTGGAGCCGGAGCTGATTTTGTAATGTTGGGAGGAATGCTGGCCGGGCATGATGAAAGTGGCGGAGAGCTCATCGAAACCGATGGTAAAAAAGAGCTTCTTTTTTACGGGATGAGTAGCAAAACCGCGATGGAAAAGCACATTGGCGGTGTTGCCAACTACCGTGCGTCGGAAGGGAAAACGGTCAAAATAAAATATCGTGGGAAAGTTGAACAGACCATTCAGGATATTATGGGTGGCATACGCTCAGCTTGCACCTATACAGGGGCTTCTAAATTGAAAGAGTTGAGTAAACGAACTACATTTGTTAGGGTCAGAGAGCAGGCCAATCAAGTGTTTTCTGATTAAAAATCCACTGATTTGTATGGTCATGGATCGCGAATACAAGCCATTGCTTTGATATCGTCAGGCATCGGTGAACACTCTAATAGCAAGAAATATCGATATTTTAAACAGGCAAAGAATAACAGAATCACCTCACTTTTTATGGAATGGATATGACAGCAACTCCGTTTCAAAAAGATTTCGTTGTCTCCTGGGATGCCCTGCACCGTGACGCGCGGGCTTTAGCTTGGCGTTTACTGGCTGACGGCCCATACCAGAGAATTATTGCCATTACACGTGGGGGACTTGTTCCGACCGCGATTGTCGCTCGCGAGTTAGATCTTCGCTTAATAGATACGGTTTGCGTGGTAAGCTATGATGAACAAAACAAAGGAAACCCCAGGGTTTTAAAAAGTCTTGAAGGAGACGGAGAAGGCTACCTGCTTATCGATGATCTCGTCGACACCGGAACAACTGCCAAAATAGTACGAGAAATGCTGCCCAAAGCTTATTTCGCTACCATTTACGCAAAACCCGAAGGGCGACCGAGTGTCGATTGTTTCATCACCGAAGTCAGTCAAGATACCTGGATTCGATTTCCGTGGGATTTGGAGTTGAATTATTCGAAGCCCATCGCCAATCGCTAAATGCCAAGCTGATGAACAACCTTGCTAATTCACCAACCATATTCAGGGAGTTTGTCAGAAAACTCCGACATTGGACCGAGCAAATCGAGATCACCCCTTTATTGGATTATTGTTGTGCGCAATGCCATATTGACCCTCCGGCTACGCCTCCTACATTAAAAACGCTTTGGTACGCTTATCTGCAAGAGACTTTGCCAGATCATTATCGGGAAGCAATATTAAACGGCTCGGACGTTTTCTCGTCTCAGCGGCGGCAACTAACTCACCGACTGGCTGCTTTATCCGAGTATACTCCTGTGCAAATGATCAGGGATATTCTGCAAGATACCGTCCTCTGCTTTCTACCGAGTCAGGAATTGGATCAGATTATAAAGTCCGTTTTCGAGTTTCATCACCAGCTTACACCTTGGCAAGATGGTACCTGGCATCAAATCATGACTCAGAAAAACAATGGAATTGATCAAGTCACGGAAAAATTGAGGTTTCAAAGCAAATGGCATGGCGCGCGATTTCTGAATCATTGCGGATATCCCCTTTTGTATTCGCGGGACAGTTTTCAAGCCTGGTTGAAGTTCTCAGGACAAGCTGTGGAAACAGGCGCATATGAATTATGGAAAACATTGATGTCAAGCTTATCATTATCCAAAACCAATACCTTAAAAACCGAAAGGTTTTTGGATATGATATTTCATCAAACGACCAAACTGGATATTCCGACACTCTGTACGACAAAGGAAACATGCGCCATATGCCCACTAAGTGATAAGTGTCAGTATTTTCAAAGCCATTTTTCATCGGATAGCGTAATACAAATAGAAAAACGAATTCGGTCCGATCAGATATCCGAACTTTCCGCCAGGGATATTTTAAAATACCTATTGAATCAAGAATGGGAAAACTTACCCCACCAAAATACTTGCTTGGACGATTTCCCTGAAATTTCTGTGAACGCGCTACAACAACAATACAAAACGCCCGGGAAAGAAAAATTCATTTTATCATTATTGGCGATTCAAGAGTTGATCCGTCGAAAATACTCGGATTCAACTCTTAAAGAGGGGGCTCAATTTTCCACCAGTCAGGATATTTTTAACCACTACCATCATAAGTTGAGTCAAAATAAACAAGAATCATTTCATATTCTTATGCTGGACAATAAGCATCGCATATTGCAGTTGAACATGGTAACGACCGGCATTTTAAATCGAAGTCTGGTACATCCCAGGGAAGTCTTTGCTCCGGCGATT
Source organism: uncultured Pseudomonadota bacterium (assembly GCA_964549175.1). Taxonomy (GTDB): domain Bacteria; phylum SAR324; class SAR324; order XYD2-FULL-50-16; family XYD2-FULL-50-16; genus CAZJUM01. The sequence continues at coordinate 8,176 of CAZJUM010000091.1, forward strand.
CAATTAAGAGCCGCGGCTATTGTATTAATTCATAACCATCCCAGCGGCGATCCGCAACCTTCACAGCAGGATTTCGATATTACCGGGCGTCTTTCTGAGGTAGGAAATTTGATGGGGATCAAAGTACTGGATCATGTGATCATTGGGAAAAAAAGCTATTATAGTTTTATCGACGAAGGCGTCATGCCTTAAAATATTTATGCCAATCAATCCATGGTGAAATTTGTCGATACCGTCAAAATAACTGTTGAATCCGGAAAAGGCGGAGCCGGTTGTGCCTCAATGCGTCGTGAAAAATTTATCGAGTACGGTGGCCCCAATGGGGGCGACGGAGGAAAGGGAGGCGATCTTTATTTTAGAGGAACTCATCGACTCACGAGTTTACAAGATCTGCGAATTCACCCTCAGCAAAAAGCCCAAAACGGCCAACCGGGGATGGCTGATCAAAAAAGTGGACGATCCGGAGAGGACAAGTATATTGAGGTACCTCTGGGAACAATCATTATCAATGATGAAAGCGATGAAATTTGTTTTGAGGTCTTAGAAGATAAATCATATCGCTTGCTAAAAGGAGGGAGAGGCGGCTTAGGCAATATGCATTTTAAATCGAGCACCAATCAAGCTCCTCGCTACGCTCAACCCGGTCTTCTCGGCCAGAAAATGACCGTCCGCCTGGACCTGAAAATTATGGCAGATGTCGGTTTGGTTGGGTTTCCCAACGCAGGAAAATCCACGTTTATTTCAATAGTATCCAATGCCAGACCCAAAATTGCCAACTACCCGTTCACCACTCTGATTCCCAATTTAGGTGTTGTCGCATTAGAAGAATATCAGTCTTTTGTCGTCGCCGATATTCCGGGAATTATCGAAGACGCTCACCGGGGAGTAGGACTGGGAGATCAGTTTTTAAAACATATCCAGCGCACCTCTGTTCTTGCATTTTTGGTAGATTGTTCCGGCTTTTCTGAGGAAGCGCCCATCGATATATTTAAAACTCTTATGCGGGAGCTAACAAGGTTCTCACCGGATCTGGAAAAAAAAAGGCGTATCGTTCTGCTGACAAAAATCGATTCCCTTCGGAATGATTTGCGAATAGATACCTTAATACAGGAATTTAAGGATTTCGGTGAAGAGCCATATGCCATTTCCGGTATTTCAAGAAAAGGGATTAAAAAGGTTTTGTTTAAATTATATGAACTTGTCGAAGAAGAAAAACTTATGAACGCCTTATATAAAGAAGAAGAATAGCCAAGGAGAAGAACAGCAGATTGGTGCCAAAAGCGGCTAATTCGGCGATTATTATTTCCGCGTTATAAAGCGTTAAAAATATTTGGTCCACCAACCAAAATACAAATCCAAACACGACTGATAAGACAATTCCAATCCGGACATTGGAGCTCCTGCTTGAAAATAGCGAGAACGGAAGCGCGAGGAACACCATCACAAAAACTGCCAATACACCGGCTGTTTTTTGATAGATCGCGAATATCTCATCTTGATAGTCAATGGCTCCCTGCTTTTTAACGCCGATTTGAGTAACAATGTCCGTGAGTTTTGAATACTTCGCGTTGGGTAGTTCCTTCTCGAAAATTTCAGGAAAGTAATCCCCGGCTAGTTCAAATAGCGATTGATCCGTTATTTTGATACTTTTATTTCTGAATCGCATCGATTTTCCGCCTTCATATAACCAAGTACTATTATTGAGTTTCAATCGATCATAGCCATCGATCCGTTTCAAGGTGAAACCTTCATCAAAGCTAAACTTACTTCCCAGCTTGGCCGTCTGATGGGATTTTGAGACGCCGTTGAAATAATACAGTTGCCCTTTATAAAAACGCCATATGTTTTCATTGGGAACCGATTTCATGATGTTTGTCAGTTTGTCGGCCTCCCACCAGGGTGCCAAATAACTTTGATTAAAATAGAAAAACAGAGCAATGAAACCACAAGATATTAATACAGGTTTAATCAATTGAGCAACGCTGATCCCGGCGGCTCTCATCGCCGTGATCTCAGAGCTGCGACTGAGGATAATATAGCTAATAACGGTGGCCAGCAGAACAGAGATAGGTGTGATGATTTCAATCAATAACGGAATCCCCTTTGATATGGTGCTTAGAAATTCTTGCCATCCGCCAGTCTCCAGCTTTTCCAATTCAGATAAAGCGACAAAGGTGATGGCAATAAAAATCAAAGAGATCGAACACGATAGAAAATAGATGATAAACTCTCTGGATATATACCAAGCAATTCGTTTCATTATTTGAAGATGTTAGTCACCACCACAACCAAGCTTCATTGCCGTGGTGAAATTATCGACGCGCACTATGTCGAACCCCCCATACCCCTTTACCGATTACGACAACTCAATATCTACCCGCTTGAAGAAATTTAGCTCTCACTGTAACTGTTCAGCTAATCTTTCGAGTTATAGTTGATTCTTGTGTTTGAGAGTGAAGTGGCGTACCCCTTTGTTTA
>CAZJUM010000092.1:0-10492 GCA_964549175.1 uncultured Pseudomonadota bacterium
AAAACAAAAATCCCTATAAAGGCTTTTTATCGTCCGTTATGATACCAAATCTCTGCAGACTGTCTCATGTAGGCGGATTAACAAAAATCCGTCAAAAACCTTGTCAAGTAAAAAATAAACTTTTTTGCACTTTTTTAATAAGTTCTGAACAGTTACAAATAATCAAGCATATTGATATAATTGGATATATATCCGAACTTTAGTGATGCTTAGCTATTTTTTTGTTAATTCCGATCAGTCTGCGCAATAGAGTTTAAGTATCTGATTATAAAGAATATAAATCATTAGTGATAAAATTTGAGCTAATGAGGCGGATACCCTTTTGTTTTTTGAAGAAAGAGTTTGCAAAATCAAATTGAAGAGCGTAATGGACTGTGAATAGAAGTTAGGAGTATTAGACAACGGGCCTTTCAGCTTGGTTAACGCGATTAGTTTAGAATCGCTTTTTATGAAAATTCCAAAATCTTGCGGGTGCTGGAGTTGGACAGAGCATTCTGGTTCGGGTTGTCTTTAGGATTAAATGTTAAGGTGGTTATCGGCGTTTTATGATAAATGCTTTGATGATCATTTTTTTGTCTTTAACTAATGATCAAACACAGGAGAACATGTGTCTAGTCAAGTAGAAGCTTTTATGGCAAATGTTCGGATGAAAAATCCGGAAGAATCTGAATTCTTACAAGCAGTGGAGGAAGTTGTTGACTCGTTAATGCCCGTTTTAGATAAATACCCCCATTATCGTGAAGCTAAGGTGCTCGAACGTATCGTTGAACCAGAGCGTGTGATTATGTTTCGTGTTCCTTGGATCGACGATGCCGGTGCTGTTCAGGTTAACAGAGGATTCCGTGTTGAATTTAACAGCGCGATTGGCCCTTACAAAGGTGGGTTGAGATTTCACCCTAGCGTTAACTTGGGAATTCTGAAGTTTTTAGGCTTTGAGCAAGTCTTTAAAAACTCTTTGACTACTTTGCCTATGGGCGGTGGTAAAGGTGGTTCGGATTTTGATCCAAAAGGTAAATCCGATTATGAGGTAATGAGATTGTGTCAGTCTTTTATGACTGAATTGAACCGTCATATTGGACCAAACACAGACGTTCCCGCTGGTGATATTGGTGTCGGCGGACGAGAGATTGGTTATATGTTTGGTCAGTATAAGCGTATTAAAAACGCTTTTGAGGGTGTCTTGACTGGTAAAGGATTAAATTGGGGCGGAAGTTTGATCAGACCGGAAGCAACCGGATACGGAACAGTTTATTTTGCCGCTGAAATGCTGGCAACTCGAAATGAATCTTTTGAAGGCAAAAAAGTGGCTATCTCCGGCTCCGGAAACGTAGCCCAATATGCTGCTGAAAAAGTATTGGATCTTGGTGGCGTACCTGTTTCTTTCTCTGACTCTGCCGGTTCTATTTATGACGAAGCCGGAATCGATCGAGAGAAGCTCAGCTATGTCATGGATCTTAAAAACAATTTCCGTGGCAGAATTAAAGAATATATAGAAAAATACCCAAGTGCCGTTTACCTGGAAGGCGAACGACCATGGGGGGTCAAATGTGACGTGGCTTTACCTTGCGCGACTCAAAACGAAATAAATGCCGCCGAAGCGAAAACACTGGTAGATAACGGATGTTACTGCGTCAGTGAAGGGGCAAACATGCCAAGTGAACCGGGTGCGATTGATGTATACCAGTCCAATAACGTATTATATGGTCCTGGAAAAGCAGCTAATGCTGGTGGTGTCGCTGTTTCTGGTCTCGAAATGAGTCAGAATTCTATGAGAATTGGCTGGAGTCGAGAAGAAGTTGATCAGAAGTTGCACAAAATCATGAGGAACATTCACGCGAATTGTGTTGAAACCGCTGAACGATTTGACAAACCTGGTGATTATGTTGTTGGTGCTAACATTGCCGGTTTCTTGAAAGTTGCTGATACAATGATGGATCAAGGTATCGTTTAATCGATCCCGGCCATACCCGGATTTGTCTCGGAATAACGATTTACAATAGGTCAATCTGAATGTAATATTATAACCTTACACGGGATTGGCCTTTTTTTTTGCCCGCGACATTACGATTATTCAATGGGAGTTTTGAGGATGGAATTTATACCGAAATGGATCGCTTGGGAAACCACGGAACGATGTAATTTGTCTTGTATTCACTGTCGTTGCGCTTCGGATAGGACCAAAAATCTGTTTGCCTTGAATACCCGGAAATCCATGGCGCTGATTGATAATATCGCCTCATACTGCCAACCTGTTTTTGTTTTAAGTGGTGGCGAACCATTAATGCGGCCTGATTTGTATGAAATAGCCCGATATGGCAATCAAAAGGGGTTTCGAATGTGTATCGCTACCAACGGGGTGTTGTTAGACGATTCACACTGTCAACAAATGCTGGATAGCAACATTAAAATGATTTCCATGAGCCTGGATGGACCGACAGCAACCATTCATGATGATTTTCGAAAAGCGCAAGGGGCATATGAGAGCGTGATACTGGCCGCCGAAAGGCTTAATCGTTACGGTATTAAATTTATAATTAACTCCTCATTTACCAAACGTAACCAAGGGGATATCTCAGCGACATTTAAAAAAGCCAAAGAAATTGGGGCCACTGCCTGGTATATGTTTATGATAGTCCCGACAGGTCGCGGGGAAGAAGTGATGGCAGAGTTAGTTGCTGCTGAGGATTATAATGAAATACTGGAATGGCATTATGAACAAGAGAAACGAGAAGATGAAATTCTGATGCGTCCCACATGCGCGCCTCACTATTACCGTATGGTGACTCAACTGAATAAAAAAGCGGCAAAAGATAACAAGCTGGAGCACCGGTCCCTGAGTTTTTCCACAGGAGGCGGAAAAGGATGTATCGCGGCACAAAGTATATGTTTTATTAATGCCCGTGGCGATGTCCATCCTTGTAGTTATTTGCCATTGAGTGCCGGAAACATCACGAAAAAACCGTTTAAGGGAATATGGGAAAGCGCAAAATCATTTCAGGAATTGCGCAATTTCAAATCCTACAAAGGACGTTGCGGACAATGCGAATACTTGAAAGTATGCGGGGGATGTCGAGCCCGAGCTTACTCAGTAACTGGCGACTACATGAACGAGGAACCATTCTGCGATTATATCCCGCATAAGACGCGAAAACGGGGATAGGATGTTTGAAAAAATGACACTTATGCACGGAACTCAAGTCACATTAAAAGTGACAACGAAACCCAATGCTAGCGAATGTCCGGAGTATATCAAACAAGTGGGTGGTGAAGGTGCTTAGACTCATTGTTTATTTGTAGATAACCAGAAACCAGTTTTACAACTTGGCATTAAGTTTCCCATAGTGATGTCTGATTTCCTTGACCAGGCGGATCCAGGCACAAGCCGGTTTTCCAATTCAGAGTTATAATATCCGGAGCAAGAATCAATGTGTTTGAAATGACCCAAAATAACTTTTTGATATTCTCAGATTTAAAGCTGACCAAATCACAAATAAAGAAATACCAGAAGTATTTGATGGAATGGTATCAGAAAAATAAAAGAGACCTTCCTTGGCGTCGAACAAATGATCCTTATTTGATTTGGGTATCGGAGGTGATGGCGCAGCAAACTCAGATTCAAACGGTTATTCCTTACTACGAACGATTTGTGAAACGCTTTCCCAATGTTAAGCAATTGGCCGAAGCGGATTTGCGAGAGGTTTTGAAACTTTGGGAAGGTCTTGGGTACTATGGAAGAGCTCGTAATATGCATCGAGCCGCGAAACAACTTTTAGCCGCACAACAAAACAGACTTCCCGATCAACTTGTGGCATTGCAAAAATTGGCCGGCATCGGGGAATACACCGCCGCCGCGATTGCCAGCGTTGCCTTTGAACTACCGCACGCGGTAGTAGATGGTAATGTATATCGTGTGTTGGCACGGCTGTTTGAGATCAGTTTGCCGATTAATCAATCTTCTTCAAGCAAAACATTTGAATTGTTGGCACAAGAATTATTATCGCAATCTAATCCGGGAGACTATAATCAAGCCATTATGGAACTGGGAGCTCTGGTGTGTACGCCTAAAAAGCCCAATTGCCAACACTGCCCCGTTTCGGATAGTTGCCGGTCATATCAAGTTGGTTCAGTGGATCAATATCCGGTAAAGATAAAACCAAAAAGCAGGCCAGAGTATCAAATAGCCATTGCTGTTATCGTTAAAAAGGATCGTGTATTGATCACCAAACGAAAAAACGAAGGTCTGTTAGGAGGGTTATGGGAGTTCCCCGGTGGCAAAATCGAGATCGGTGAAACCGCTCAAGAAGCATGCGTTCGAGAGGCCAAAGAGGAAGTCAATTTAAACGTTGAGGTTTATGAGCCTATCAAAACACTATCCCACGGCTATACCCACTTTAAGGTCAATTTGAGTGTTTTTTTGTGTCGGTACATATCCGGGCGCGTGAAACTGAATTCACCGGTGGATCATCAATGGGTGAAAATTTCCCAGATTGACCGCTATCCGTTTCCGGCAGCCAATAAGAAATTTATACCCGAGTTGAATCAATATCTCACTGAAACCTCGAAATAATAACGCCGGGTGATATTGCCGTCATCCCATATATGATCATCAGAAAGGTCCGCATCTCAGGCCAAGACAAACATCAAATGAAATTCTGGTTTTCGAAACCGATTGATCTCAAACTTCCTTCGAAACCAAGCAGCTCCCAAAATTGGTACGGATTTCAAATCCGATTTGCTAGATCAAAGGGATCTCAAATAATGATTTATAGCAGGCCCCTTTGGGTGTGAGCCGGCTTTGAAAGACTATCAACTCGGTGGCGTCACAGCTTAGCATTACAGAGCGAGGATGAATTTTGAGCTTTGGTGTAAAACGTCCTTTCACCCGTCCCAAAGTAATATGGGGTTTAAATCCCCTTTTTTTCACAGGAATACTGATGCTTCTGGCAGCTTGATCCACACGCGTTTTTAATCCTCTCAGTGAATCCGATGGGGTTATGATTCCGGCGACTATCCGAAGTTTATCAGTAAAGGGGAAAAAGGACACATCAGTGAGTGACAATCTGATGTGTCCCAAACCGAGCGTTTTTTCAGAGAGACTGAGCTTCAGCAACTCAAGCAATTCCGGTTCAAGATCACCCAAGAAACAAAGTGTCAGGTGATAGTTGTCTGTGGATACCCACCGAATTTCTTCGTGTTTATCCAGAGATTTGATGATATCGACGTTGATCGCGAGCTCCTGAATCACTTGGTGGGAGAGTTTCAAGGCAATAAAAGACCGAATCATTATTTTTTATTGAATCGCTTGATGCCCAGTTCACAAATTCTTTCACATAAGTCCGCGAAGTTTAATCCTTCCGCGGCGGCGGATTGAGGCAGCAAGCTAGTGGGCGTCATACCTGGTAGGGTATTGGCTTCCAAGCACCAAAACTCTCCGTGTTTATCCATTCTAAAATCCACACGACTGTATCCCTTTAATTTGAGGGCTTGATGAGCCTTCAGGGCAAGTTCTTTAAGCGTATTGCTTTGGTTTTCTGTGATATCTGCCGGGAAAATCTCATCAGCACCTCCAGATTGATACTTGCTCTGATAATCGAAAATTTCGCCGCGTTTGGGGATAATCTCACCGACAGCAAGGGATTTATGATCCAGTACACCAACGGTTAATTCTCGACCTTCAATAAATCGTTCTGCCATAACCTCGTCATCATAAAGATAGGCTTGTCTGACGGCATCATCGATTTCGTCAATTTTTTTGACAATGGTGATTCCCACCGTCGAGCCTTGTTTGTTGGGTTTGATAACCACAAGAGAGCAGATGTCTTTTCCAATTTTTTCAGCTGTTGTGGGAAACATGATCCACTCCGGTGTTTGTACATCCGCCAGTTTGAATAAACGCTTGGCAATATCTTTATCCATGGCATTGGCACTTCCTTGATGGCAGCTTCCGGTATAGGGAATCCCCGCCAGATCCAAAAAAGCTTGAACCATTCCATTTTCACCGCTGCCCCCGTGAAGGGCTAAAAACACGATATCCGAACTTCTGACCTCACCACTATCAGCCAATGTTCGGACTTGGGAATGGGATAACGCTAATTGATCGATATCCGGAGGAAGGACGGCAACTCCGGTTTCCAGCATCAGTTTTTCCTGACTGTCGGAAAGAATCCCCCGGGCTGTGTCGACCGCTGTCACATCATGGCCTTTTTTCCTGAGTGCTTGCACCACTTGGACGCCACTGGCGATTGATACATCGCGTTCGGCACTGGTACCTCCAAAAAACACGGCAACCTTCATAGACATTTTCTTTACTCCTTGAATATGTGATTTAACGACAGATGATAGCTAAAAACAGGCTATGCAAAAGCGACGGAATAATAAACTGGGATATGGCTTTTTCCGCGTTTTATAAACCTTGTTTATTGTTTGACTCATGATTTCGAACCATTTAGTATTCCGTATTCTTTTTTGGATATCTTCTCGACAAACTAACCAATCGGAGAAAAATATATGATCAAACATCTTGTAATGTTTAAGCTTAAGGAAAACGCTGAGGGAGCGACCAAAATAGAAAACGCCTTGAAACTGGTATCAAAACTGGAAGATTTAAAGGAGCATATTCCCGAAATAGTGCAAATGGAAGCCGGGTGCAATTGCAACCCGTCAGATGCCGCCTATGACGTCGCGCTTTATTCCTCTTTTGTGAACAGGGAAGAACTTGAAAAATACCGAATTCATCCGGAACATGTGAAAGTCGCCGCTTTTATCGGCAATGTGGCGGAGGATCGCGCTGTTGTCGACTATGAGGTTTGATTTTCACATGCTGTTTGGACTTAAATGCTGACAATATGTTTAGGAAGGCTTCGGTTTAGGTCTTCCGTCTTCTTGTTGATCCCTCGCTAAAACCCAAAAAAATTGCCGCTTTTGTGACAATAAACCCATTACACAAAAACCAGGATACCGCTTGAGATTTCCCCGCTATTTATTGTTTAACCAATTGAATATATATATGATTCGACAAAATAGAGCTTTTCATAATCATAAACGCTCATTGAGCTCGAACGCTTTTTATATCGATTGACCAAATTTTTCCTTTCTCCAATCCGCAGAATGCCATTTTTATGTTATCCGCCTTAGATGTGTAACGCTCGTTTTCCGGTGGCATCCAAACAAGCTTCTTTCAATGCTTCCGTAAATGTGGGGTGTGCGTGGGGCATTCGGGCGATATCCTCGGCACTTGCCCGGTATTCCAGTGCCACGACTGCTTCTCCGATCATATCAGCCGCTCTGGCGCCAATCATATGGATCCCTAAAATTTCATCCGTTTTGGCATGGGTCAATACTTTAATTAGTCCATCCAACTCATTTGCCGCTCTGGCTCTGCCTAACGCACGAAAAGAGAAGCTACCGCTCTGATAGGGCGTTTTGTTTTGTTTGAGTTGTTTTTCGGTATATCCGACTCCGGCTACTTCCGGCCAGGTGTAGACAACACTTGGAATCGCATGATAGTTGATGTGTGGTTTTTGTCCCGCGATAAGTTCGGCAACCATCACCCCCTCCTCCTCAGCTTTGTGAGCCAGCATCGCGCCCCCAGTAACATCGCCAATCGCGTAAACCCCCGACTGATCGGTTTCCAGTTGAGAATTAACCTCAATAAATCCCTTGGAATCGGTTTTAATGCCGGCTTTATCAATTCCCAGTGAATCGGTGTACGGCTTGCGACCAACCGCCATGAGACAATAATCGGCTTCGAATGATAGTTCCTCGCCCTTTTGGTCTTTGGCTTTAAGTATAACCTGGTTATCGGTAGATTCAACGGAATTTACGCTATGTTCCAAAAGTAGCTTAATTCCCATTTTTTTAAGTGCTCGTGACAACTCTTTACTCATGGTAAGATCCATGGTGGGGATCGCGTAGGGGAGGAACTCCAATATGGTTACTTTTGCTCCCAGACGCGCGTACACCGATCCCAATTCTACCCCGATGATACCGGCACCTATGATGGCCAGTTGCTTGGGAACCTGATCCAAAGAAAGCGCCTCAGTGGATGAAATAATACGTTTTTTGTCAATTCTTATACAGGGCAGTTCTGAAGGTTTGGAACCGGTCGCGATGATGATATTTTTCCCTGTAATCGTTTGGTTTTTTCCGTTTCGATCAGTGATAACAATTAACTTTTCAGTTTCAAACGCGGCGATTCCCTCAAAGACGATGATCTTGTTTTTGTCCATGAGAAATTTAACACCTTTGCAAGTGTCAGCGATTACTTTGCTTTTGCGTGCCTGCATGGCATTCCAGTCAAAACTAAGCCCTTCCATCTTAATGCCGTGGGTCTTAAAAGTCTTTTTGGCGTTGTGATAGTGTTCACTAGAATCGAGCAGGGCCTTTGAGGGAATGCACCCCACATTAAGACATGTCCCGCCAAGTGTCGGATATTTTTCAATGATGGCTGTTTTTAATCCCAATTGCGCGCATCGAATGGCGGCAACATATCCTCCGGGACCTGAACCGATTACGATAACGTCAAATTCCATAGTTTTCCTTTATAAATCCAGTAAAAAACCGACCGGGTCTTCTATTAATGTTTTGACTTTGCGCAAGAAACTCACTGATTCTCGACCATCCACAATGCGATGGTCATATGACAGGGCAACATACATCATGGGTTGAATTTTAATTTCGCCATTTACGGCAATGGGTCGCTCAACAATATTGTGCATTCCCAAAATTCCACTTTGGGGCGGATTTAATATTGGTGTTGACATCAAAGAACCAAATACTCCGCCATTGGTTATGGTAAACGTTCCGCCAGTCATCTCGTCGATACTGAGCTTGAGGTCTCGCGCTTTATCAGCCAATCTCAATATCTCTTTTTCCAGATCTGCCACGGACAAAGTCTCCGCGTTTCTGATCACGGGAACAAGCAATCCTTTAGGAGTGCTGACGGAAATGCCAATATCTTTATAGCCATGATATTCGATTTCATCACCCACGATATAGGCATTTAAGGCTGGGTAATCATTCAGCGCGATAGCAAGCGCTTTGGTGAAAAAGGACATAAAACCAAGTTTGACACCGTGTTTTTGGAAAAACGGGTCCTTGTGATCTCGTCTGATTTTCATCACTTGACTCATGTTGATTTCGTTGAATGTCGTCAACATAGCCGTTTCATTTTTGGCCGCCACCAAGCGAGTGGCAATTTTCTTTCTCAGAGGAGAGAGTTTATCATAGCTGATTTCCCGCTGGCTTGTTTTTGGCGCGAGAGCTTCAAGCGTTTCCGCTTCTGGCTGGTCGGTGGTTGTTGCTTCAGATTTTGTAATTACATCCTGCTTGGTGATTCGTCCGTTTTTACCGCTTCCGAATACGGTCTCCGAGTTTACATTTTGCTCTCGCATTATTTTTCCAGCGGCAACGGAAGCAACGCCTTTGGCATAATGGGTTTTCGCCGGTTCAGCAGTTGCTGGCTGTGTTGATTTCGGCACGGATGCACTTTCTCGCGAGGCTTGTTCTTCCGGAACCACATCGGTATCGATTTTGGCCACAACTTGTTCGACTGCGACGGTTTCTCCTTCCTGACACAATATCTCTAGTTTTCCTGTTCCCTCAGAAGCTATTGTCAAGGTAGCCTTTTCCGATTCAATTTCTATCAGGTCTTCGTCCTGGTGAATCAGATCACCAGTTTTTTTGAACCAGCTAGAAATCACTACCTCATTGATGGACTCTCCGGGGCTTGGAATTTTGACTTCAATGATCATATCGCTCCTTGTGAAAATGCCTGATTAACCACCTCTTTTTGCTCGGCAAGGTGTTGCTGGGAGAATCCGGTAGCCGTTGTACCACATTCCTTTCGATAGACTCCCTTGATGTTTAAATGGTGCAATTTCCTAAAAATAAAAGGCCAGGCCCCCATGTTTTCTGGTTCTTCCTGGACCCAGATAATCTCTTTGGATCGAGTGTATTGTTTGATAAGTTCTTCCAGCCGCAATTCGGGTAGCGGATAGATTTGTTCCAGACGGATAATGGCGACATCCTTGATCTTATCTTTATCGCGACGGGCGATCAAATCATAGTAGACTTTGCCTGTGCAAACCAGTACACGCCTCACTTGGTCGGGTGTAACGCTGTTATCTTGGTATATTTCCTGAAAACCGCTCCCCATTTGAATGTCTTTTACATCACTGACACATTGAGGGTGTCTGAGTAAACTTTTTGGCGTCATAATGATCAGAGGTTTTCTGAAATAACGATAAAGCTGACGTCTAAGTACATGAAACATATTGGCTGGCGTCGTACAATTCACCACTTGTATATTATTGTCAGCACACAATGATAAATACCGTTCCAAGCGGGCCGAGGAATGCTCCGGACCTTGGCTCTCATATCCGTGAGGTAGATAAACCACCAGCCCGCACATGCGATACCATTTTATTTCTGTGCAGCTCAAAAATTGGTCGAAAATAACTTGAGCCGTATTGGCAAAATCTCCAAACTGAGC
>CAZJUM010000093.1:0-10362 GCA_964549175.1 uncultured Pseudomonadota bacterium
AAACAAAAACAGATTCTAAGCACATACAGAACAAAAAAATCCGCTTTTAAAGCCCAGGGTGGCTCCATAATGGCGTAGCCTTGCGGAGTCTTAAGGTAAAATCATACAGACTCCATAGCTTTTCGAGACTATGGAGCCACCAGAGAGAAATTAGCTGAACAGTTACTAAATATGATAATTAAAGTGGATCCCAAAATTTCATAGCGGACGATTTATGAGAATTGTAAATTCAAAGCAGATGCGGGAAATGGATCACCATACCATCAAAGAAATAGGCGTCGCGGGAATTGTACTTATGGAAAACGCGGCTTGCGCATGGATAGAGGCTGCCGCGCGTATATTAAAAGGAGCACGGAAAATTTATTTGTTCTGCGGGGCCGGAAATAACGGGGGAGATGGCTACGCGATAGCCAGAAACCTGGTCAATAGGGATTACAATTGCCTGGTTGTCGCGGTAAAAGCCCCTAAATCCGCTGATTGTATCGAAAATGCCAAAGCTTGGGATCATTATGGAAAAACTATAAACTGGGAAGAGTTTTTATCAATTTCGCACTTGGTCAATGATGACGACCTTATGGTTGACGCCATTTTAGGAACTGGTATTGAAACAAGCTTGAAAGGGGACCTGATCAGTACCATTAAATCTATCCATAGCTGTTCAGCGAAAAAGATCGCGGTTGACATGCCTTCCGGAATCAGCGCGTCCAGTGGTGATATAATGGGGGTTGCCATTAAGTCAGATCTTTGTATTACCTTTCAAAAAGAAAAAATCGGTCATCATTTATATCCGGGGAAGTCCTATTCAGGGCGTGTTGTCTGTCAAGATATATCAATTAAAGAGGTATACGGAGACTCAGATTATGAATATCACTTAATTGACAAATCCCTGGTCAAACAATTACTTCCGAAACGAGAGCCGGATAGTTACAAAAATATCTTCGGTCATGTACTTACATGGTGTGGAACACCGGGAACCCTCGGTGCCGCGTTGTTAGCAAGTCGCGCGGCGCTGAGGTCGGGAGCCGGGTTGGTTACCGCGGCACTCCCTAAAGGCTATCTGAATGCCTTATTGACTTATGCTCCTGAATTAATGAGTTGTGTTCAGGAAGAGATAACAGAACAAGATTTTCTTAGATTTAACGCAATCGTACTCGGTTGCGGATTAGGCCGTAATACCGAAAAATGGGAATCGATCCCGGAAAAAATCAATAACTCAAAACTCCCTGTCGTACTTGATGCCGATGCCTTTTACGGCATTGATGATTTGAGTAAACTGGATCCCTGCCGATTGGTTTTAACACCTCATCCCGGAGAATTTGCTTATTTATCGGGATTTCCCAAGCCTGCCAATAACCGGGAAAGAATACAACAAGGTCAACAATTTGTTGGTGAATTTCCAACAACCTTAATTTTAAAAGGCGCCCCTAGTATTGTATTTACCCAAGACAGAAAAATGTTTGTCAATAGCACGGGTAACTCGGGAATGGCAACAGCGGGCAGTGGCGATGTTCTGGCGGGGATGGTCGGAGGTCTTCTTGCCCAGGGCGTGCAAACGGATCAGGCCGCGATTTTGGGAGCCTGGCTGCATGGAAAGAGCGGAGACCTTGCTTGTGAGTTATATGGCGAAGAGCCTTTAACTGCCTCCGATATAATTGAAACCATCGGAGCGGCAGTTAAAACCCTTCATACGAAATCGCCTTAAGAGATTACTCCTCTTCCTCCTCTTCAGCCGTCTCCGCGGTTTCAGCCTCGGCTTGTTTGCGAATAATCAGTTCTTCCAATTTATCCTTTTGAGCTAGTAAATCGTCTAAAGAAGCAGTTGGTCCAAACTTCAGCGGGTGTGGTATGTTTCTAACTAATTCAAGCATTTGCTCGTGATTTTTCGCGATCATCATTTGCGCTACAACTCCTGCTGCCAGACCCGCGCTTAGTCCGTAGAAAAATCCCTTCATATTGCTCCTAATGGTTAAATGTGTGTGTTTTAAACGTCGCGAGATAATGAAGTTTAATACTCTGTTGTGTTAAACAAAATCCAATAAGAATCAGAAATCCCACCCTGATTCTTATTGAAGAATAATAGTTTATTGATTTTGAAGATTCAACCAGAATTATTCATTTTTATTGACTGGCCAACGATACTGGCTTAATACTAATTGAAAACTCAAATCGACCCTTCATTAAATCCCTGTTTTTGATAGGGCGCGCAATTGCCCGGTTGGCCCAAAGTCCTTAAACTCAGTTTTTTTTAATTTGCCTCAACTTTGGGCGGACTGAGTATTTTTTGGATGAGATACCGGAAGTATGGTTCCATGAAGAATAAAGCTAGTGATATGGCGCAATGCTTCTGATCGGGCAGTTTCTATGTATACAGGGATAAAAGACAAACCTTATTTTGAGGAGGGTCTCGTAATTTTGGAGCTCATTAGAATTATAACAAGAAAACGTTATGGAAAAATTACTTCGGGAAGCAAATAAAAAGATGAACAAAGCTATTGAAATTCTTGAGAGAGATTTTCAAAAAGTGAGAACGGGTCGGGCAAACCCGGCGATTCTGGATGGCATTTCAGTCGATTACTACGGCACCAAGACACCATTGTCCCAAGTTGGTAATATCTCGGTTCCGGATCCACAGATGATTGTTATTACACCTTGGGAGAAAAAGCTGCTTAGTGATATTGAAAAAGCGATTCTTAAAGCTGATTTGGGAATGACACCTCAGAATGATGGAAACATAATTCGATTGCCTATCCCCCCACTGACTGAAGAAAGAAGAAAGAAAATGGTCAAGCAGATTAAAAAAATGGGGGAAGACGCCAAAGTGTCGATCCGAAATGTTAGAAGAGACGCCAACGATAAGCTTAAAAAAATGGAAAAAGATAAGGCAATTACACAGGATGATGCCAGGGCCTTTATGGCCAAAGTTCAGGATGCGACCGATAGCCATGTAAAAGATGTAGATGAATCCATTAAAAATAAGGAGAAGGATTTAATGGAAGTCTAAATCACCCGCCAAAGGTATATCAATCGATCCCATCCAATGAAGAAACAGGCACCCGTTCAATGCAAAAACAGCCTCAACGCGAAGGGTGCTCAATCACATTGAGAATTCTTCATCAGCTACAGGCTTGTAGATAACCGATTTGCTATTTTTGCCATCTGTTTTGACGAGAAGTGGCTGATTAAATCGAAGATGGCGGAAGTATGTATCCTCGAAAATTGCCTTTTGACGATTCAAAAATTTCAAGTTTAGAAATCCATCATTCCTAAATGGATATACGGTAAAATACGCGACTCTGAACGAGGTTAAATTTTGGAAAAAGTGCGATCCCTGACTGGGTTCAATAAAGAAATTTTCCAATCCCGCCTCAATGATTACCTTGGCTCCGGATATCTGCTCCCACTGCACCGGCACACCGAGAAACTGGTCCTTTGAGCCCCATCGACCGGGTCCGCATAAAATATAGGGACGTTCTTCCTTTTGCAGTTGATCATTCAATTTGCTAATCGCGGACGCCATCTCCATGGTTTTTAGAGAGTCGAATGCCTCAGGTTTAATATAAATAAAGTCAAACAGATCCTCAATAATGCCGTTTCCTAAAGCCGAGTTAGACATGATCACCGAGTTTTCGATCGATGCATCTGATAAATCGACATCTTCGTTTTCCAGACCACCTACAATAGGCCGCACCTGTAACATATGGAAAACTTTCGATTCATCTCCTGTATCTAAGTTCACGGCGAATTCAATTTCTACCGGTTTATTCAATGATTCCTCAATGGTTTTAAGCATAGTGGTGACGATTGACGCTAAAGGAAACGCGTTGCCTTTTAAAATATGTGAAAATGTAATAATTTTGCCACCAGGCAAAAATGCGTTATCACGAATCATGTTGTTTTGGTGATCATAAGTCGATGTGATTAAGCTGAAGGAGTCACTTTTAGACGCTTCTTGAATCCTCAACCTCAGCAAATTCTGACTATCATCTACCGCCGGTTTAAAACTTCCTTTGGTCATATCCAAGGCATAAAACTTCGACTGTGTGCTTTTTAATGCTGACTCAATTGTTGAGAGCTGCATTATGCTTCCCGGGTATTTGGGAGAAAAACGCAGTGATGTTTCCCCTTCAACAGTGGTTTTACCCAGTCCGGCCGCCACACTCACCACTCCGTCGTTTGCCTCTTCCTTTCCGACCGGGTAGAAATTAATCGATCGCGCGACACCTGAAAACGTCGGATAGTATTTTCCATCATATTCATTTCCGGTAACTTCCTGCAGAATAACAGCCATTTCTTCTTCATCAATCACGGCACTTGTAACTTGCATGTACGCTTTACTGCTCTTGAAAAAAGTAGAAGCAAACACACATTTGATGGCTTGACAAAGTTCAGTCAAACGGACTTCGTCGTCAGTACTATTGTTGGGGATCATATAGGTGGAGTATACACCCGCGAACGGCTGGTAATGTGAGTCCTCCAATATACTTGAAGATCGAATGGCAATTGGTTTTTTAAATACCTGTAACAATACTCTGAGGTTTCCCACCAGATCTTCCGGGAGTAGCGCTTGAGTGAAACGGCGCAATATGATTTCATCGTCAACATCCGATAATGCCGTTTCGAACAACTTGTTGTCGTTCATAAAAGTCACGAAAACATCAGTCGTCAATACAACCGTTTGCGGGATTGAAATAACGATATCATTAAATTGGTAATTTAACTTTTTCTGTTTAAGAATATGATCAATAAAAGCCAAACCGCGTGCTTTTCCACCCATTGATCCATCGCCAATTCTTGAAAAACTGGTCAGCTCATCATGTTTTTCTTTGTTGAACACAGCGATGATTCCACGACTTTTGGTGCGCCGGTAATGCTTGATATTTCGAATTAGATATACTCTGATTTCATCCAATGTGAAATCAGTATTCCGTATTGGTTGGAAGAGATTTGCCAGAGAAAAAAAAGCGCGGTTTTTGAGCCATGTTGAGATATAATTTTTTGATCCGTGATAGATCAGTGATTCATCGGGAACACGCGATAATTCTTTTTGCAATGCTTTTAAATCTTTAACTCGTCCCACTTCTTCTTGAGTGCCTGGCATCCTGAAGACAAAATCTCCAAATCCAAAATGATCAACAATATAATCCCGCAATTCGTTTAAGAGATTCTTCGAATGTTTGTGGATAAATCCGGTACAATACTCTTCCGCTTTCTCACGATGTTCAATATTGGAAGATTGCAATAAAATAGGAACATCGTAATCAATTGAGCGAATATACTCACTTAAAGCCAAACCGGCACCCTGATCTTCAACTCCATCTTTCATGTAGGTGATATCCGATATCACCCCTAATACATTTTCTTTATATGTATTATACAGCTCAACGGCTTCCTCGTAGTTACCGGCCAACAGAATTTTAGGTCGTCCTCTCATTCGAAGCGTTTTTTGGTGCTCATTAAGCCCTTCTCCCATCGAGCCCCGGGCCTGTTGAATGAGTATTTTATACAAAACCGGCAGATAACTGGAATAATAGCGGATCGAATTTTCAACAAGGATGATGGTTTGGACACCAACTTTTTTGACATCATGATCGATATTGGCCCGATCCTCAATCAGCTTGATAATGGCAAGCAGAATATTGGCATTCCCAAGCCATGAAAACACATAATCAATTGAGCTTAAATCCTCAAACTTCAGTTTAAGTGATACTTCACGGGAAAAATGGGTTAACACAACAATAGGTTTGTTGGGATATCGATGCTTAATTTTGCGCGCCAGTTCGAACGCGTCACACCCCCCGATATCGAGCATGGTAATCACCAAATCAAAATACCGCTTATCTAATAACTCAAATGCCTGCTGTGCTGTCGAAGCTTTGATAATTAAAGGGGGGTAGCGCAGCTTCAATTGAGAATATTCGTAAAATATCTGTTCATCAATTCTGCCATCTTCTTCCAACATAAACGAGTCATAGTGGCTACAGACCAATAAAACATTCATCAAACGGTTTTTCATCAAAAGATGAAAAGGAGTATCTGAAAAATGAAACTTGGACGAAAATGTTAAACCATTTTTTTTATCCATTGTTGCCTTTGTTTAAGTCATTTACCGCCATTTTATATCGCGGGTTGAATCCGGGATTTGATTGTCTTATGGATGTTTTCAGAGATAGTCGTATCAACTTTTATCTCATCTCGCGAAATATGACAAAAGGTTAAATCTACCGCTTGATGGTGTGTTTGACTCTTTAGCAATGCCCTAAACCTTTAAATACACTTGTACAATCTATACTTCATCAAGATACGGAAAATGCCTATCTGATAACGGATCAGAAGCTGCCGTACGCGATGTCAATCAGCAAAAAATACCTAAGGTATGCGGGTGTCGGTTTATCTCTAATCCGGCCTGTTGATCCTGAAATACAATGGGTGAACGCACATCGTGACGCCAACGGTTAGCGGAAATCAAACAAGCCCGTTAGCTTTAAAAAGCCGTGATTCAACCCCAAAAAGGGATTGAAGTTTGATATGCGTACCGATGGAGTGATCGATCAACTTGGGGAAAAGGCGATTAAATGCTCTTGTTCAAGAAATACCAGAGATCGTTTGAATTGCGGAAAACAAAAGTATTAGAAACTCTTCAAAATGATCAGGGCAATAACGAACGACGCGATGATTTCACAGGAGTTGGATTTGAGCCAGGGGTTTTGGCTAAGCTCTCTTTAAAAGTGCCCTCAATACATATTGACCAATTTTCGGATTTTCCTTGATGCGCCGAATACAATAGTTTTTCCAATCTTTTCCGTACGGAATATAAACTCTCATCCGATGACCTTCCTGAATGATCGTTCTTCGCAATTCCGGTCTTACACCAAATAACATTTGGAATTCATATTGGTGTTTTTTCAAATGATATTGCTGAATTAATTGGTATGCCCCGTCGATTAGCGGCGTATCATGTGTCGCGATAGCGGAATACATACCATTTTGAATCATCAGTTCCAAATCTTTTAAAAAATGAGCGTTGATTTCCTCATAGTTTTTATACGTGATCGTTTCCGACTCGTTATAAATTCCCTTACAAAGCCTAAAGTTAATCACTTGGTTTTGACTGCTGAGCCGCTTCATTTCACTGATATCGTTACTTGTTCTTTTTAAATAAGCTTGCAATGCCAAGCCTACATGATTCGGAAATTCCCGATAAAGGCGTTTGAAAATGTCAATTTCCAAATCCGTACATTTGGATTCTTCCATATCGATTCGAATAAAATTATCATATTGAGCTGCCGTTTGAACAATTTCTTTGATATGTCCAAAACATACCTCCGGATCTATTAACAAGCCAAACATAGTCGGTTTTAGTGAGTAATTGGCATCGAGATTTTCCTTCTCCGCAGTGTGGATCAATTCCAAATACTCATGCTTGTTGGCTTCCGCTTCATCAAGACTGGTAATGAGTTCCCCCAGTATATCAATGGTAACCATTATCCCTTGAGCATTTAACCGTTTTGTCGCGTTGATGGCATCATGCACGGACTCACCGGAAACATATCGTTTGGAAAAAAACCAAACCAGGCGCTTCGGCATATAGCTGAGAATTGTCCAGATAAGTTCTTTGATCATTTCTTTTCAGGGACTTACAATTGAGTTTAATAAGTCATGGATTAAGTCCTTTCTTGAAAGTGATTCAAAAATACAGGACTTAATCAATATTTGATTTAAATCACGAATTGTAATTGGCTTAAGGACTTCCTGTATTGTATCTTAAATTAAGATGCGTCAAACTCATTCAAACAGTCGCTAATTTAGTATCTTACAAGATTAGTTGGAAGAGAAAAACTGGACTTTTACAAATATTTTGATTGATCAATGGAGAAATAATGAACAATTTTGATCAAACTGTGCTTGGCTCAATTGAGTTGGCACAGACTGAAGCTTTAAAACGAAAACACAACGAACTCACAGAATTTCACCTGTTGTGGGGGCTATTAAAAAACCCCGCTACGGTCTCATCCAAGCACTTAAAGGAAGAAAAAAAAGTTGTCAAAGGCTTGCTCGAAAAGCTACCCACCGTTCAATCCATCTCTCTGGCAGACATCAGGCCGTCAGCCAAATTATCGGAATGGTTTACTCTAGCCTCTTCGGAAGCGATTCAAGCCGGAAGAGAGCTTATCATTGAAGCGGATTTACTACGTCATTTTACGAAGTTTTTTCCTCAGATGAAGTTTGAAACCCCTGAGGAAAGTGAAGAAGATGAGAAGCCTGAATTTCTGGAGGATCTCAATGAACTTGCGGAATCCGGAAAACTTGACCCCGTTATCGGAAGGGCGATGGAGATTAGGCGGGTTCAGGAAATCTTATGCCGACGTACGAAAAATAATCCGGTTCTGGTTGGCCCTCCCGGTGTCGGAAAAACAGCAATTATAGAAGGGCTGGCAGGATTAATTCAAAAAAACCAGGTGCCTGACATCATTCAAGGAAAAACAATCTTCTCACTGAACATCGGGACCTTAATGGCCGGCACCAAGTATCGGGGTGAATTTGAAGAGCGCATGAATAACTTGATTCGCTTTATCAAAAACAAAGGACGAGAAGGCATCATTTTTATCGATGAGATTCATTTGATTATCGGAGCTGGTAAAACGGAAGGTGCCATGGACGCGGCTAATCTGTTAAAACCCGCTTTAGCGCGAGGTGAGCTAAATTGTATTGGTGCGACGACATTGGAAGAATATAAAAAATATATTGAATCCGATACAGCATTAGAACGACGATTTCATCAGGTCATGGTCGCCGAACCCACTAAAGAGGATACCATTCAAATTTTAATGGGGTTACGCGAAAAACTTGAAATTCATCACGGTGTCGAAATAACTGAGGAAGCAATTGTCTCAGCTGTTTATCTGTCTGACCAATATATTTCAGACCGTTACTTACCGGATAAGGCGATTGATATTATTGATGAAGCGGCGGCGGGTTTAAAGTTAAGTGCTGACTCAATGCCGCCGGAACTGGCAGAATTGGAAGCACTCATTCGCAGCAAAAAAATATTGTCTAACGCCAATCCACATCAGAAAAACCTAAACTCCGAAATCGAAACTTTGGAAAAACAATTCAATGAAGATAAACGAATTTGGGAAGAAAAAGTATTGGATCTGAAACGCGTCTCACAATTAAAACAGCAAATGGATAAACTTGGTTTTGAGTTACAAAAGGCTGAAGCCGAAGGCAATTTTGAGACAGCCTCCAAATTAAAATATGGTGATATTCCAAAACTTGAAGATGAATTGGCACAAGTGGAAATATCATGGAAACTCACTCGTCAAAATATTGGCGAAGTCGTCACCAGAGCCACAGGTGTTCCTGTCGAACGAGTGCTAAGAAGTAATCAGGAAAAGCTGCTGGAATTGGAGAGTTACTTGACATATCGTGTTTTAGGTCAGGATGAAGCACTCAAAGAAATCTCCGATACCTTGATTGCCGCGCATGCGGGGCTGTCTGATCAGTCAAGACCTCTTGGAAGTTTCTTATTGATGGGACCTTCCGGAGTAGGAAAAACCGAAACGGCCAGGGCCTTGGCCTCCTTTCTGTTCGGAGCCGAGAAACACTTATTCCGAATTGATTTGAGCGAATTTTCGGAGCAGCATTCCGTTGCCAAATTAATTGGTGCGCCTCCGGGATATGTAGGGTATGAGAAAGGGGGCATATTGACCGAATTTATTCGCAGAAATCCGTATAGTGTGATTTTATTCGATGAAATAGAAAAAGCGCATCATGACTTCAGTGATATCATGCTACAAATTCTAGATGATGGTCGCTTGACAGATACCCAGGGGCGAGTAGTAAATTTTAAGAATTGTGTCATTTTTGCCACCTCAAATTTACCCAGCCATGATGGCTACTTTAAAAATGAGATGATCGGGCGACTGGACGATGTTCTGTATTTCAAACATTTAGACGAAAAAATCATTCACACTTTGGTAGATCGTGAACTTGAGTTTTTAAATGAAAAGCTATCGGACAAGGAAATTGCGTTATCTCTCGCTGTTGAGTTTAAGGAGCAAATAAAAAACGCCGGTTTTGATGAGAAATATGGTGCGCGCCCATTAAAAAACGCCTTTAATCGCATGGTAATCAAGCCTCTTTCAAAAATGATATTGAAAAATCCGAAAATTTCCGGTTCTTTTGAATTGACGCGTGATGAACACAATCAATTGCAAATGACGCGTGAAAAGCATTAAGTTACTTGAACAAGGCGTTAGCCCACTGGCCTTGAAATGTGAAATGAGTATCAACGATGTGTTACGGATAATAGAGTTATAGTTGATTCTTGTGTTTGAGAGTGAAGTGGCGTACCCCTTTGTT
>CAZJUM010000094.1:0-10309 GCA_964549175.1 uncultured Pseudomonadota bacterium
GTCAAGTAAAAAATGAACTTTTTTGCACTTTTTTAATAAGTTCTGAATAGATACAGAATTAGACCACTTATTTGGAACATGATCTTGATAGCAAGTGGCGTGTATATGATACCTGGTTAAATGGGTAGACATTTATAATTGGTCACGAATGGCGATATTTTGCTTTTTTTGAGCAGTCATTCATTGCGCTTTTCTTTTGCGGTAGATTTTGATGCCGACATACACGGCAATCAATAAAATTACACCGGCAATGATTCCGATATTAGCGGTTCGAGCAATTTTAAAGAGTCGTTCGATCTGGTCACCGAGGAAATACGCGGCATAGACACAGACGGGCACGCTGATCAATGCGGCAAAACCGTCCATCCCAATAAACACCGCAAATGGAATCCGAAGGATACCGGAGGTGAGGAAAATCGGAGAACGCAACCCCGGTGTAAATCGAGCAGTAAAGCAAATGATTCTGCCGTTTTTTTGGACTCTATCTTCAGCCGATTTAATTCGTTTCGCGGTAAACATTTTTCTAAATACCGGCCAGGTAAATACAGCAGGTCCAAATCGTCTGCCTATGGTATAAAGGAATATATCACCGATTAAAACGCCGACCAATCCGACAATAAATGCCCCGGTTATGGAAATTTCACCTTTGAATGCTAAGAAACCCGCGGCGAATAAAGTGATATCCTCAGGAATCGGCACACCCAAACCACAGGCCAATAAAACCGTCAAGATAACAGCATATGCGTGAATACCACTGAGTCCGGCGACAAACATGAAAATATTATTGAAAATGCTAGCGTGTTCCATATACTTTTTTTCGAAGGTTTTTAGCAATTAATCTAAGGGTTGCCAAGAATAACAATCATGGTTTGTTGGCAATCATCAGGCAAATAGGAATAAGTGGTGATCGTAGGGTAAAGGAATCCGCTCAAGCAAGCTTTAATTTTACTGAAACGGAATATCCACTTCATTACCTCCAATTCTATCGCTGTGGCAGTAGACGCCGGATTCGTATTTTAAACTGAGAATCAATTGCTAATAACGACTACACCCAACCGCAATCCATACGGGACCATTGATTAAGAGGAAAAGCTTGGTGGCTATCGAGCTCACCGCAAGTTTGCGGAATTTTTTGACAAAATCGTAATTCACGCCAAAGACCCCGGATCCGCATGTTAAACAAACTCTGTTTTCTTAGCCCCTCCGCAACGGAGTCTTTTTTTCATCCCTGGTTGTGCCCGCTCCGGGCATGGGCGTGATCAAAAAAATCCATATATTTTATAAGCTGGCGCAGAGTTGGATAAACTGACTTGACGAAACATGAATTTTGCTTTTTAAACTTGATCAAAATCCGACCAATAATACTGAAGGCGAGGAATTAAAAAGGAGCAAAAAAATGAAAGAAAGACATATTCGTCAAATCTGAAAATAACTTATCCTGATTATGTATTATTAACATCCTAATTTGCCAATAATGCCTGTCATCCCCGCGAATGCGGGGATCCGGAAAACCATTTGGAGCATTAGCATTTTATTGTTAGATTCCTACTTTCACGGGAATGACAGGGAGTGATCAAAGAAAAGAGGATGCGAATTATACATAATCATATGACTATTATTCCGTAGTTAAAGAATACAATGTGGCCGTTTGCTAAAAAAAATAGTGTCAAGAGGCAGCCGATTCCGGAGAAAGAGCTTTATAAAAAGGTTCGCGAAATTCAGATTCGCTCCCGTCGGATGGTGAATGATGTGATGGCGGGTGAATATCAAAGCGCTTTTAAGGGACGCGGGATGGAGTTTGATACAGTCCGTGAATACCAGGAAGGTGATGAACCACGTATGATTGATTGGAACGTTACGGCTCGTTTGGGTCATCCGTTTGTTAAGAGTTATATTGAAGAGCGCGAATTGACAGTGATTTTTTTGGTGGATGTTTCGGCCTCGGGATTATTTGGTAGTCGACGGCAGTTGAAAAAAGAAGTTGCGGCAGAACTTTGCACGGTATTGGCCTTTAATGCCATCAAGAAAAATGACCGTGTCGGACTGATTTTGTTTTCCGACCAGATTGAGTTTTTTGTTCCCCCCAACAAAGGAAAAACCCACGTTCTCAGGGTTATTCGCGAACTACTTTATTTCAAGCCCCACCATCAAAAAACATCGATTAACGATGCGTTGGAATATTTGAATAAAATCAATAAGCGAAAAGCAGTGGTGTTTTTGGTCTCGGATTTCCTGGATCGGAATTATTTTAAAAATATGAACCTGACCAATAAACGGCATGATTTGGTGGCGATAGAAGTGGTTGATCCCAATGAAGAAAAAGTACCTGATGTGGGGCTGGTTGAACTCCAAAATCCCGAAACCGGTGAATGTCAACTGGTGGATACCTCAAATAAAAAATGGCAGCATTATCATCGATTAGAGCGCTTAAAATTTGACGAGGCCAAAAAGAGCAATTTACATAAATACCAAATAGACCATTTGAAAATTCGAACCAATCACTCTTTTGAACACGCATTAACTGAATTTTTTAAGAAAAGAGCAGCAAGATCATGAACATGAAATATCTCCCCCGCGATATTCAGAGATGGTTTTTATTTCTGATGTTCTTTTGTGGATTTCTCATTTCTTGTAATACCGAGTCAAAATCTCCCCACATTGATCAAGCAGCAAGCGATCAGGAGTTTGAGGAAATATTTAGCTTGGGAGGGGCACCGATTCAGGTTAAAGTTCGCTTATCCAATCAAAAGATAGAGTTGACGGATAAATTGACGCTGACGCTGCGAATAGAGCATTCTGAGGGTGTGCGTATTGTCCCGCCTTATTTATCTGAAGCGGTATACGCACCACTCTTGCTTGTTGAAAAGCCGCAGAATGATATCCGCTGGTCAAAAGATAATCAATTTATGATTAACCAATGGCGCTATCAATTTGAACCCATAGGATCCGGAGACTTTTCGTTAAGGGCATTTGATCTATATTTCAGATTGGATAAGGAAAGAGCTCCCAATATTTCTGATTGGCCGGTTTATGCCATTCGTGTTGAACCGATTCCCTATCAAGTGGTTGGTGTTGAGATAGATCCTGGTGATGATATTAAAGATATCAAAGGATTGATTTTACCCGAAATTAACTTTATTCCGCTGTGGATTGCGATTGGTTCCATTCTTATTATGGTCCTTTGTATTTTCGCGCTCTCAATCTACCTGGCCAATAAAAAACAACAGACAGCCAGTTTGGAGGATACCATTGATTATTGCCAAATTGCGCTGGATGCGCTGGATTGTTTAGAACAGAAAGAACTGATTCAAAAACATGCGCTTGATCAACTGCATACCGAACTCTCCTCAATTTTACGACAATATCTGGAAAACTATTTTCAAATTAAGGCTCAGGAACAGACCACCGAGGAGTTTATATCGGATATTTCAGAATCCAAAAAATTCACCGGTGAATGGCGCGACATGCTTCATCAGTTTTTTCAATTGGCTGATTTGGTGAAATTTGCGACCTTTGAGCCTGATAATAGTGTGAGTCGCGGGGCTATTAAAAATGTTCGGGAGTTTGTGTTAAAAACCGGAAAACCACATGGAATTTGACTTTATATCATTGATCGCCGCCGCGAGTGTTTTCCTGCTCTTCATTTTGCTTGCACTGTGGTTGGCAAAAATTAAAAAACGTACTGCCGCAATACGCTATTCTGGCACGGAACAATTGGTTATGGCCGGAAGTAGTTGGCGTGTCCGCTTTCGTTGGATTCTACCGGTGTTACATATATTGACCATTGTTATGCTGCTGGTTGCTTTTGCCAGGCCTCGAAAAGGCTTGGAGGTAATTCATACAGCAAAAGAGGGCGTGGCGATTCAAATGGTCATTGATCGGTCATCCAGTATGCGGGAACCCCTGGAATATCGCGATGAGGAGCTGGATCGATTGGAGGTTGTAAAACGAGTCTTTAGAGAATTTGTGTTGGGAAATGACTCCGGTTTAAGCGGTCGAAGTAGTGATATGATCGGTTTAACCAGTTTTGCAGGATTTGTGGAGGAAAATGCCCCTCTGACCTTGGATCACCAGAGTCTGGTGGGATTTGCCCGTACCATTCGGCCTGCCATTCGGATTGAGGATGGAACGATGATCGGGGACGCGATTTATTACGCGACACTTCGCTTGATTAGCGTGGATGAGTTATTGGAAAAGGCGGGACAGCAAAACAACGATTATAAAGTTAATTCCAAAATTGTTATTTTACTCACCGATGGTCAGCAAACCCGTGGCGGGATGAATCCAATTACCGCCGCGCAATTCGCGAAAAAAAACGGGATTAAAGTGTACACCATCGCGATTCTGGATGATGCTGCTTATCAGAAAAACACATCGGTGTTTGGGCAGTTTTTTTCTTTGGGAATGCCTCAAGTTGATACCCATTTGATCGAACAGGTCGCTTCAGTTACGGGGGGAAAATTTGCCAAAGTCTCTTCAGGCGAAGCATTACTTAAAATTTACGAACAAATTAACCAATTGGAAAAAACCAAATTTGAGGAAAAGTATACCACATATGAGGAGCAGTTTAAGTTATTTGTTATGGTGGCTTTTTTTCTCTTAATCATGGAAATACTCCTTTCTCAAACCCTCTTTCGGAAACTCCCTTAATATCAAAGCAATCTATGTAACGGTGCTCGGAATTTAATGAAAAATAGACAATGGAGCACTTATGAACAATGACTCAATAATATTTTACTCAAATAGGTGAATCACTGATTGGCTTGCTTATCAGAAGAAGGAAACACCGATTCAACAAAGCGAAAGGCTATTTTAAAAGATATTGACTTCCCCAGTTGGGAAAGATAGCTTTATGACGCTTTTTTATGTGTTGAAAGCTCTTAGGTTCTGGTTTGACGATGGATTTAGAGTTGGTGTCAAGCTTGAGTCTTAAAAATGGAAAAAGAACTGAACCATGCTTTTTGTTGTTGGCTGGCTGATTAGAGTTTTTTATCACACTTAATTGGAAAAGGCGGTAATAAACCGTGGGCATTCAGTTATCAGCAGTCGGGTTTTAGACTCACCATTATATTAAGATTCCCAGGGACATTAGTGCTGATCGAAGATAAAAAAACCATATGCCCGCTTTCACCGGATAAAGCTGATGGCTGAACGCTGTTTGCCGAATGCTTACAAGAAATCCATAATAGCATGTTTTCGTGTTAAGATTGAGTTAATGCGTAATTTTGTAAGGTACGGTACTTTGTATGGCAAACCTGGAGTTGAAAAATACTACGATACAGTTCGGGGGGTTGTTTGCTCTTTTTGATTTGAGTTTCTCAATCAACTCCGGTGAAATCTTGGGCTTAATCGGACCTAATGGGGCCGGTAAGACCACAGTTTTTAATGTACTCACTGGTGTTTATAAGGCAACCAAAGGGGATGTCCGATTTGAGGGCAAAAGCATTTTCGGCGCACGCCCTTACGAGATTTTCTCCAAGGGAATTGCCAGAACGTTTCAAAATATTCGACTGTTCTCAAATATGACGGCGATGGAAAATGCGATGGTCGCAAGGCATTGCCGTTCAGAGGTTGGGATTGTTGGAGCTATTCTGAGGTCACCTTCTCAAAAGAACGAAGAAAAAGCGATCAAAAAGAAAGCTTTGGAAGCACTGGCCTTTATGAATGTCGATAAATACGCGGATACTGTGGCGTCTAACTTGCCATATGGTCTGCAACGTCGACTGGAAATCGCCAGAGCGTTAGCGTCCGAGCCAAAGGTGTTGTTGCTTGACGAACCTGCCGCTGGTATGAATCCGGCAGAAAGTACGGCGTTGATGAAAGACATCGCTCGCATATCAGAACTGGGAGTCGATATACTTCTGGTGGAACACGACATGAAAGTCGTAATGGGTGTTTGTAATCGTATCGTCTGTGTGGATCATGGGATTAAAATCGCCGAAGGTTTACCTGAGGAGATTCAGGCCAACCCGAAAGTAATTGAGGCCTACTTGGGTCAACCAGCCGATTAGCCAATTGATAGCGAGAAGGAGAAAAAATGAGGAAGAGAATTTTTATTTTAGCATTAACTTTATTATTAGGTTCTTTTACTTGGAATTCAGCGTTAGCTAAAACTTTGAAAATTGGTATGATGGGCCTTTGACTGGCCCATATGCCGCTGATGGCCATGATATTAAGAATGGTGTTTTGACGGCAATTGAGGTGATTAATGAGCAAGGTGGCATTCCTGGATTTGACGATATCAAATTGTTTCCGACTGATACGGCCTGTGACCCTAAGCAAGCCGTTGCCGGTGCCAACAAACTGGTCAACGAAGAAGTCGTTGGTGTGGTCGGAGCTTATTGTTCATCTTCTACCATCCCGGCGTCAGAAGTATTGGCAGAAGAAGATATCACCATGTTGACTCCTGCTTCCACTCACCAAGACGTGACTGAAAGAGGACTGAAATATATGTATCGACTCTGCGGACGTGATGACTCGCAAGCACCCACTTCAGCGAAGTTCATCAAAGAAGGTCTGGGTGCAAAAACGATGTACTTGGTTGATGATAAAACAACTTATTCTCAGGGATTGGCCGATGTGTTGAAAAAGCCGCCGCTGCCTTGGGAGTCAAGATTCTGGGCCATGAGCATGTCAATCAAGGTGATAAAGATTTCTCGGCGATTTTAACCAAAGCGAAAAGAGCTAACGCGGATGTTTTCGGTATGTATTTACAAAACTGGGCGACCGGTTCTTTGATGCTGATTCAAGCCAAAAGAATGGGATTAAAATCCGAAATCATCTCGGGCGATGCCATGTACCATCCGAAACTGATTGAAATCGCGAAGGATAATGCTGAAGGCATGTATGACTCTTACGCGTATATCGTCCCCACCACTCCAGAATACCAAAAGTTCGCCGCTCAATATGCCGCGAAAGGTCTTGAGATTGGTGCCTATGGAATCTATGCTTACGATGCTGCCACAGTATTGTTAAAGGCCATTAAGGAATCGGGTTCCACCGACGCTTCTAAAATCAAAAAGGCGATAATGAAGATGGACTTCCAAGGTGCTTCCAAAAAGATCAAGTTCCAAGCTAATGGGGACTCCGGTTCTAATTACGTGATTTTTAAAATTGTAAACGGAAAATATGAATTGTACTGGACAGCCGATAAAGGCATCGTAATGAAATAATTCGAGTCAACCGCTGATCGGCTTTAATGTAGGTGGAAGCCGGTTTTTGAGACCTTTTATCTAAAGTTGAGCGACGCTTTTGATTGAAAGCGTATGAAGGTATATAACATGGAATATTTTCTTCAGCAATTGGTTAATGGCCTGACTCTTGGCGGATTATACGCTTTGATTGCCCTAGGATACACAATGGTTTACGGCGTCATCCAGTTGATTAATTTTGCTCACGGTGAGTTTTTCGCGACCGGTGGGTATGTCGGGGTAATTATTTTAAGTTATCTGACGGGTGTTGGCATTTTCCGACAAATCCCTGGATTTGCTTGGTTTTGGCGCTTGCTTTAACCATGGGATACTGCGCTTTTTTAGCGATGGGCGTGAAAAAAGTAGCGTACAAACCCTTAAGGAAATCGTCAAGATTATCGGTTCTATTGTCGGCGCTAGGTATGTCAATTTTCTTACAGAACGCATTAATGATCACCCAGGGTGTATTTGATAAACCCTATCCGATGGAATTCTCTCAGGGTGGTTATGAATTTGGATTTATAGCCATCAGCTATCTCTAAATCATGATTATTGCCTTAACCGCCGTTCTACTGGTGGGACTGAATTTCTTAGTATTTAAAACAAGAATTGGAATGGACATGCGGGCAACCGCACAGGATAAGGTCATGTCTTCTCTGGTTTCAATCAGTAGCAATAAAATTATCTCGCTTACATTTGCCTTGGGAGCCGGGTTAGCCGCCGCCGGTATTATGCAGGGATTGTACTATGGTTCGGTCAATTATACCATGGGATTTATTCCGGGTATCAAAGCGTTTGCCGCCGCCGTACTTGGTGGCATTGGTAATATTACTGGCGCGATGATCGGCGGTATCATCATCGGTATGGTGGAAGTGATGGGAGCCGGTTACATCTCCGGCGAATATAAAGATGTATTCGCATTCATCATTTTGATTGGCGTATTATATTTCAAACCCACAGGAATAATGGGCGAAAATGTCGACGATACAAGAGTTTAAGAAAATTTGGAAAATATATGCCATAGGAATGTTATGGTTGTTCGGGTTGGTTTGGCCTCTGAAAGGGATTAATCCCGATGGAACCTTTGGGTTCACGGCCGCGTTTGAGATCTGGTTTTTTCTCTTCGTGATCACCACCATCGCTGTTTTGTATCATGTCCTGAAACAAAGTGGGAATTTAGAGGGCGTCTTGAAACCACTGGCCAATGCCAGAGCAGGTTTCGGAACCGCGGCCGCTAAATTGCCGACCTGGAGCTGGTTGACCGCCTTAATGGTTGCCATTGTGATTTTTCCCTTTGTCACAGCCCGATACCATCAGGATGTGGCCATCTTCGTCATGATCTATATTTGCCTCGGTTTGGGATTGAATATTGTGGTGGGATTGGCCGGAATGCTTGACTTGAGATATATCGCTTTCTACGGAATTGGTGCTTATAGCTATGCGCTGTTGAATGTGCACTATGGGTTGTCTTACTGGGTCTGTCTGCCGTTCGCGGCTATTTTTGCTTTAATCGGCGGATGTATTATCGGTTATCCCACATTGCGCATGCGGGGGGATTATTTGGCCATCGTCACCCTTAGTTTTGGTGAGATTGTCAGAATTATATTAAATAACTGGATATCTCTGACCAACGGCCCCAATGGCATCTTGCGCATTAAAGCGCCGGATATGCTGGTCCCTACCTTTGAAGATGGGTTTGGTTTTGAGCATATTTATCTCAAAAAACTTCACCTGCTTTACTTTGTGGCATTGTTGTTGGTGATCTTTACATTGATCGCGGTGTACCGACTGAATCATTTCAGAATCGGTAGAGCCTGGGAGTCGATTCGTGAAGATGAAACCATTGCGGAACTCATGGGGGTAAATACCTTTATTCTGAGGCTGGCGGCTTATGCCATGGGTGCTTTCTTTGGCGGACTGGCAGGTGCCTTTTTCGCGGCCAGGATGCGATTTGTGAATCCTGAGAGTTTCACCTTTCTTGAGTCGGCGATGGTATTGTCCATGGTTGTGTTGGGGGGAATGGCATCGATTCCGGGTATTGTT
Source organism: uncultured Pseudomonadota bacterium (assembly GCA_964549175.1). Classification (GTDB taxonomy): domain Bacteria; phylum SAR324; class SAR324; order XYD2-FULL-50-16; family XYD2-FULL-50-16; genus CAZJUM01. The sequence goes on from CAZJUM010000094.1 coordinate 9,234, forward strand.
CTGGGAGTTGCTGCTTTGATTATATTACCTGAGGTGTTCCGGGAGTTCGAAAGCTATCGGATGCTTGCTTTTGGTGCCGCGATGACAACTATGATGCTTTTTAAACCCAAAGGCTTGATTCCGGCTAGTCGTGTGAGCACTTGATCCAAAGAGAAGGAGGGTTAAATGAGTACGGAGCCGATTCTTGAGTTAACCAAGATCTTTACAAGCTATGGACGTATCAAAGCCCTTAAAGGGATCTCTTTGAGAGTTATGCCCGGTGAAATTGTCTCCATTATCGGAGCCAATGGTGCCGGTAAATCAACTACCTTGATGGCAATTTGTGATATTGTTCCCTTGGATAACGGTGATATTAGCTATAAAGGGAAATCCATCAAAGGTCGAGCCGCGGAAAGCTTACCACCCTTAGGTTTGTGTTAAGTCCCTGAAGGTCGACGCATCTTTCCCCGATTAACGGTTGAGGAAAATCTTGAATTGGGTGCCTTCTATCGCTCCGATCGCCCGGCGATCCTGAAAGATATGGAGCATGTCTATTCCTTGTTTCCGAGGCTAAAAGATCGATATAAGCAAAAGGGCGGGACTTTATCCGGAGGTGAACAGCAAATGCTGGCCATTGCCCGGGCATTGATGAGTAAACCGAAAGTGTTGTTGTTGGATGAACCGTCTTTGGGATTGGCACCGATCATTGTGCAACAAATATATGATATCATCAAAACCATCAACAAGGAAGATAACGTTACCATTCTGCTGGTGGAGCAAAATGCCAACCTGGCACTGAAAGCCTCCAAGCGTGGATATGTCCTGGAAACCGGGAATATTTCCATGGAAGATGAAGCCGACGCGTTACTTCATAATCCTGAAATCAGAAAAGCCTACCTGGGAGAGTAAAAACCAAATTCCCTGATTTTGATCGTGATTGAAAAAACCCGCATCTTGGAAGCGGCTTTTTTTTTTTGATTATACAGGTCCGCTTATTTGTCCCTGATATATCCATGGTATGTTTTATCGATGCGAAATGATTGAAGTTATATAATAGAAGTCAAAACAGAAGGTACAATTATTATCCCACTCATTAC
>CAZJUM010000095.1:0-10305 GCA_964549175.1 uncultured Pseudomonadota bacterium
GCTAATTTCTCTCTGGTGGCTCCATAGTCTCGAAGAGCTATGGAGTCTGTATGACTTTACATTGAGACTCCACAAGGCTACACCATTATGGAGCCACCGTGGGGGGGGGGGCTAAATACATTTCATAACCACGCTGTACATTTAAATTAAGGCAACAATCATCAAATAATAAGGAGAAAAAATAACACCAAAAACAGCTTTGATAACTGCCGGTGGCAGTGGCATGGGTGCCGGGATCGCACGAAAACTGGCCGAAAACGCATATGTCCCGGCCATCCTTTCTTCATCCGGGAAAGGTGAAGCCTTAGCCAAAAAACTGGGTGGATTTGGGATGACTGGCTCCAACCTGAAGCCTGAGGATATAGAAAAACTTGTAGCAGCCACTGTGGATAGATTTGGTCGTATTGATGCGGTGGTAAATAGTGCCGGACATGGGCCCAAGGGTAAAATTCTGGAAATTACCGATGAGGATTGGCATTTGGGAATGGAGGTTTATTTCCTCAATGTGGTTCGTGTCTGTCGTTTGGTTACCCCAATTATGGAAAAAAACGGAGGAGGGGCCATTGTGAATATCTCTACTTATGCGGTTTTCGAGCCTGATCCCGACTTCCGGGGTGTTCCGTTCCGGTTTGGCCTCGTTTACCAAGTTATACGCTGATGAATACGCTGCCAAGGGTATTCGCATAAATAATATTATGCCCGGATTTATTGACAGCCTACCGGAAAAAAAGCAGTTTTTGGGTCGAATTCCCATGGCGCGCTTTGGTCGAGTCGCTGAAATCGCTGAGACCGCGGCATTTCTACTGTCTGATCACGCAGGATATATTACCGGGCAAAACATTCGCGTGGATGGGGGAATAACGCGTTCCGTTTAAGAAACCACAAATTGAGTGATGATGAATCGTATTTATTAACGAACAAAAAAGATATCGAATTCAAAAAGTTCGTTATTTGAAAAAACAGGCAGAAACCTCAGGGTTACAATTGCGAAAGGTCGATTTGGTCAAAGGTGTTAAAAGGTACTAATCATTCCGTTCACTGACGGGTATCATTTAATTTGGCTAATGAGTCAATGATACCGGATAAACCGCTGATTAGTTGTTTGATGCTTTTATGATCCGTTGACTGGATGATTTTCACGCGCAATGAAAGCTCAAAAAGGCCCAATCCCAGGAAGTCGGCATAGTTTTCCAAAATTGTTAAGGTAGGGTTTTTTTTCCCTTTTTCTATCTGCGATATATAGGAAGCTGTAATATTTAGTGCTTTTGCGGCGAGTTCGATCCCGATTTTCTGCTTTTTTCGCTCTTCACGTAAAGCGGCACCTATTGCCAAAGCGCAACCTTTATCATTATCCGAGGCCGGGGGTTGCTTATTTTTCATGGCCACCTCATCAAAATTTTTTACAGCTTATGATTTAACTCATAGTAAAAAAACTTGCAACGAAAGCTTAACGATCGGTGAGATAAACAGACAAAAAAGCAGCGATCGTTATATGAATGCCGCATTAACCCTTATTAAGCGAGGAATTGATCGGTGAATAATAAAACAAAAAAACAAGCGATCCTTGTCGGGGGATTGGGAAAAAGTGGAAAGACTGCTTTTTTGAGCGCGCTGATTGATGTTGCTAAGGTTTGCGATAAAGATATCGCCGCGTTTAAACCGTTTGATTCCGGTTTAATGAAACGAAACGCCGATGATGTTTTGGGGGATGGTGAGTTGTATTGTCAAAGGATGGTCGGAGAACCCATGGAAGGACTTATTTCACCATATATCGCGCATGAGTCGTATCCTATTGAAATGGCTTTTCGTCGAGATGAAATCAGGGTAAACGAGATTTTTCTTCAAGACCGTGTCAAGATACTCTTTGACAATTATAAAGAGGTGTTTGTTGAGCTTCCTCCTGGTTTGTTCGCGCCTGTGACTGAAAAGAAAATGGTTTATGAGTGGATGCTGTCGATCTCTAATCAGATTATTTGGGTCGTGCATCCTGTTTTAGGTCAGCTTGAGCACAACCTCGCTGAAATCAACTTGTTAAAATCACTGGATTGCGAATTCCATTTGGTTTTAAATAACGCGTCGAAAATTACCGATCAGGATCTGTTGTTTTATCATTGGGAAAAACTCGAATCGTTTGCGGGGAAACAGATTGAAGGCATGATTCCATTTATAGACGATCTTCAAGATAATGCCGAGTTGATCAAACAAAAAACGATAGCCAACGTTCCCGGCCTTCTGGAAAATCTATTTGGCCTAATGCCGCTTGAATAAAAAACTAACTGATTATGTACAATTCGTAGCCCTTTTTCTTTGATCACCCCTGTCATTCCCACGAAAGTGGGAATCTAACAATTTATCATCATGAATCTGTCAGAACGGATCACCGAACATGTTTAGGATGTTAATAGTAGATAATCAGGAAAAACGATTAACTCACCCCAAAGTCCGCAGAGTTCTCGAAATTTTTTAACAAAATCAATTAGTAAAGCTATGGATCTGATTCACAAAAAATTTAAAAGTGACTCCCTGAATGGCACTTGGGTCATCACAATTGGTAATTTTGACGGCTTCCACTTGGGGCATCAAGCCCTTGTCAAGCAAGTGTTAAAGGATAAAAAGGAATTAAATGCCAAAGGTGGTGTGTTAACATTCGAACCACACCCCAAACAAGTATTGCAGCCCAAAAATCCTCTTCGGCAGATCTATGACAATGATAGTAAGTGGCTGTTCATGGAAGAAGCAGGTTTGGATTCCTGCTTTATTATTCCGTTTACACAAAAATTTGCTTCACTCAGCTCCATGGAATTTATTAATATACTATTCAATTTTACTGATTTGAAAAAGATAGTAGTGGGATATGATTTTAACTTCGGGAAATCCAGAGAAGGATCGGCCACCCTCCTAAAAAGAGAAGCCCAAAAACGAGGAATCGATTTTTTGCAACTCCCCGCTGTGAAAGATGGTGATATCACTGTATCAAGTACAATGATTCGACGCTTGTTGTTTGAAGGAGATTTCAAACGTGTTAAAGCCTTTTTAGGGCGCCCCTGGTCGGTAAACGGAGTTATTATTGAAGGCAATAAATTGGGTCATAACTTAGGATTTCCGACTATCAATATTGAGCCATCAGTTTCTTTGCCATTAAGAAATGGTGTATTCGCCTGTCAATTGGATTTGGATGGGGAAATATATAAAGGGGTGAGCAATATCGGGATCAAACCCACATTTGGCGGAGAAAAACTCAAGGTCGAAATGAATATATTCGATTTTGACCAAGATATATATGGGCGGTTCGTTAAAGTATTTCCACAAAAATTTATCCGCGATGAGGTCAAATTTAATTCAGTGGACGAATTAAGGGCACAAATTAATAAGGATGCTATTATTGCTCGGGATTTCTATCAATAAACTTTTAACTGATTATGTATAATTCGTAGCCCTTTTTCTTTGATCACCCCCTGTCATTCCCACGAAAGTGGGAATCTAACAATAAAAGTCTAAGAAACCAAATGGGTTCCCGGATCCCCGCATCCGCGGGGATGACAGAAACAAAATGGCTGAAAAGTGGGCAAAATCAACCGGATCCCCGCATCCGCGGGGATGGAAGGCATTATTGGCAAATCTAGGATGTTAATAGTAGATAATCAGGGACTTTTATTAAGCGGTTTACTGACTGTTATTATGATTATTTCTGCGCCCCCTGTCTGGTCAGAGCCAATTGATGACGTCCGGGTGGTGGTTGGTGGCTTGGTCCGTTTGGGATACTACAAGTTGGATAAGTCGCCTCGACCAACATATCAAACTTCACTCAAACACGATGAAAGGGATATTGAAAACCATTTGGCGAAAAACCTGTTTGCCAAGTGGTATTATCTCCGGTTCGGTATTGGGTATCGATGGCTGTCGTATGAGCTTGAGGGAAGCGGTGAAGATGTGGATCAAACACTGGCATTGAATTTCTTTGTCCCGACCTTCAGCGTTTTTCTACTCGATGGACACGCTTTACACCCCAAAGTAAATACCAGAATTGGATTGATCTACGGAAAAGGCAATTCGACGACAGAGCTGGATACGAAATCCAGTGAATCCTCGGCCTCCGAGACAATTGATCAAACTGATAAGAGCTCAGGTGATGTAGAATACTATGAGTTATTTATTGATAATGTCATGAAGTCCGGATGGGGTTATCGTTTAGGATTTTTTGTAACGCGCACCGATTATGAAAAAACAAGTGAGGGTGTTCTGCTAAAAGGATCGTCTGATCCCAGTTTGTTGATCACATTGATCAAACAATTCTAATCGGTTGAATACCCTTCCTATCCCTTGCTTCCTTATTCCTTCCATTTTCCAATACCCAAAAAGAAATAATTTAGCTACAGTGTGCAAATTTATCTTTCGCGGGTCGCCTCCTTATCCGTAAAAAGGTGGTGAACCTTATAAGTATCTATAATCCTTATAGGTTCAGGGTATTTCAATGGAGCTAGTTCTTGAAGATGGATCGGTTTTCCCCGGCAAGAGTTTTGGGCACCCGACATCCGTAGCGGGTGAAGTGGTTTTCAATACCGGTATGGTCGGTTATCCCGAGACTTTGACTGATCCTTCTTATGCCGGTCAGATTTTGGTGTTTACGTTTCCGTTAATAGGTAATTACGGCGTTCCGGATCAGAAACGGATAGATAATCTATTGACTTTTTTTGAATCCGAAAAAATCCACTTGAAAGGTATCGTGGTCTCGGCATTGACCAATCAGTATTCCCACTGGAACGCGGTTAAGAGCTTGAGTGAGTGGATGACAGAACACAAAGTGCCAGGTATCGAAGGTACTGATACTCGTGCGTTGACCAAGAAATTGCGGAGCAAAGGGACGCAATTGGGGAAAATCGTTGTGGAAAGCAAGGATATTCCTTTCTATGATCCGAGTAAGGAAAATCAAGTGGCGAAGGTAAGCATTGATGAACCGATAGTCTATGAAAAAGGAAAGAAAAAAGTCGTTTTGGTAGACACGGGCTGCAAAAATAATATTGTTCGCGGCTTCTTAAAGCAAGATGTTACTGTAATGAGAGTACCTTGGGATTATGATTACTCCAAGGAAGATTTTGATGGGATTATGTTATCCAACGGACCGGGTGATCCGACCAAGGTCCCTGAAACGATCGAAAACTTGAAACCACATTTGGCCGGGAACAAACCGATATTTGGTATCTGTTTAGGGCATCAGATTATTGCCCTGGCGGCCGGTGCGATGAGTTATAAGTTAAAATTCGGTCACCGGTCTCAAAACCAACCATGTATTCAAGTGGGAACAAAGCGTTGTTTTATTTCCTCACAAAATCACGGATATGCTGTTGATGATCAAACATTGCCTGATGACTGGCGCCCCTGCTTTTTCAATGCCAATGATGGCAGTAATGAGGGTATTGAGCATCGAACCAAATTGATCAGAAGTGTACAATTTCATCCGGAAGCTTGGCCAGGACCTATTGATACCGGATTTTTGTTCGATGAGTTTGTCAACCAGCTTTAATCTCAAATTTGATTGAATAAGCGAAGAGACGAAACAAATGCAACATAATATTAAGAAAGTCATTATACTTGGTAGTGCGGCTCTGAAAATCGGAGAAGCCGGAGAGTTCGATTACTCCGGCAGTCAAGCGATTAAAGCTCTGAAGCAAGAAGGCATCCGCACGGTGCTGATCAACCCCAATATCGCCACGATTCAAACATCTGAGCATTTAGCGGACAAAGTGTATTTACTGCCGGTAACCGCCCATTTTATAGAAGGCGTGATTAAAAAAGAAAAACCGAACGGCATTTTGCTGTCATTTGGTGGTCAAACGGCATTAAATTGTGGAATGGAATTGGACCGACTGGGTATCCTGGAAAAATATGAAGTCCAGGTGTTTGGGACACCCATTGAAGTGATTCAAGCCACGGAAGACCGGGAGACTTTCATTGAAAAACTAGCGGAAATCGATGTTAAAGTCCCTTTGAGTAAAGCGGTGGAATCGAGAGAAGAGGCACTAAAGGTTGCTGACGAAATCGGATATCCGGTGATGGTACGATTGGGCTTTGCTTTAGGTGGATTGGGATCAGGAATATGCAAAAATAAGGATGAATTAAAAACCTTGGCCGCCAATGCCCTCTCCCATACGCATCAATTGTTGATTGAAGAATATTTAAAAGGGTGGAAAGAAGTCGAATATGAGGTCGTTCGTGACTGTTATGACAATTGTATCACAGTATGTAACATGGAAAACTTTGATCCGTTGGGAGTACATACTGGTGAATCGGTGGTAATTGCTCCGAGTCAGACATTGACCAACAGCGAATATCACATGTTACGAGAGGTTGCCATAAAGACGGTGCGCCATTTGGGTGTGATAGGTGAGTGTAATATTCAATACGCGTTGAATCCGAAATCGGAAGAATACCGTGTGATCGAAGTGAATGCCAGATTATCGCGAAGTTCTGCTCTGGCATCGAAAGCCACCGGTTATCCTTTGGCGTTTATTGCCGCCAAGCTGGGGTTGGGATATAGCTTAACAGAGATTAAAAATTCCATCACCCACTCAACAATGGCATGCTTTGAGCCGGCTTTGGATTATGTGGTGGTTAAAATCCCTCGGTGGGATCTGAAAAAATTCCGCATGGTGTCAACTGAAATTGGTACCAGTATGAAATCGGTCGGTGAAATTATGTCCATCGGCAAAACCTTTCAGGAGGCGTTTCAGAAAGCTTTGCGAATGTTGGATATTGGGGCCTGGGGTTTGGTATGTAATCCGGATGACATGGGCCAGAAAGACTCTAAAGAAGCAATGATCCAAGAATTGCGCAGTCCGACAGATGAGCGGGTGTTCACAATTCCTTACGCGATCAAGAGTGGTATGAGCCTGGAAGAAATTCATGAACATACCCGTATTGATCTCTGGTTCTTGCACAAGATAGCCAATATTGTACGTATCGAAGCTTTGGTGAAGGAATATGCCGGAGGTAATTGTCCGCGCCACATCCTGGAAGAATCCAAGCGATCCGGGTTCTCAGATCCTCAATTGGCGAAGTTGTTGAATACCTCGGAACAAATTTTGAGAAAAATGCGCTTGAGTTACGGCATCAAACCCTATGTGAAACAGATTGATACGCTTGCTGGCGAGTATCCGGCGCAAACTAATTATCTCTACCTTACTTATAACGCACAGGAAGATGATATCCCATTGGGAGACGAGAAAGGAATCATTGTACTCGGCTCAGGAACCTATCGTATCGGGAGTTCCGTCGAATTTGACTGGTGCTGTGTCAATGCGGTCAAGTCAGTTAAAAAAGAGGGATATCGCTCGATGTTGATCAATTATAATCCGGAAACAGTATCTACCGATTACGATGAAGTGGATCGTCTGTATTTTGACGAAATCCGTTTGGAAACGGTGATGGATATTTATGAAAAGGAGAAACCGGAAGGAATTATCTTGTCCATGGGCGGGCAGGTTGCCAACAACCTGGCATTACCACTGAAAAGAATGGGCGCGAATGTTTTGGGAACCACACCGGAAAAAATCGACAGCGCGGAAGATCGACATAAGTTCTCCAGTATGTTGGATGCCCTGGAAATTGATCAACCGGAATGGAGTGAGTTGACTTCGCTTGAAGAAGCCAAAGCATTTGCCAAAAAGGTGCGATACCCCGTTTTGGTGCGTCCCTCTTATGTACTCAGCGGTGCGGCAATGGGTGTGGCGACCGGTGATAAGGAAATCGAAAAATTCCTTGAAAAAGCGGTTAAGCTGTCGGAAGACCATCCGGTGGTGATCTCCAAGTTCTTGAATAACGCCAAAGAAGTTGAATTTGACGGGGTAGCGAGAAATGGTGAGCTTATCAACTTTGCCATTTCCGAGCACATTGAAAACGCGGGGGTTCATTCCGGAGACGCTACTTTGGTGCTGCCACCCCAGCGAACTTATCCGGAAACCATTCGCCGCGTTAAAAAAATCGCCAAAAAAATTGCCCATTCTTTGGAAATAACCGGCCCATTTAATATTCAGTTTATCGCCAAGGAAAATAGTGTCAAAGTGATCGAATGTAACCTGAGGGCAAGCCGCAGTTTTCCTTTCGTTTCCAAAGTCACTAAACAAAATCTCATTGAGTTGGCTACTCGGTCAATTCTTGATAAAGTGACAACAACTCATAGCCAATCATTTATGGACTTGGACTATGTTGGTGTGAAAGCGTCACATTTTTCATTCACCCGACTTTTGGGCGCTGATCCCATCCTGGGGGTGGAAATGGCATCCACCGGCGAAGTTGGGTGTCTGGGGGATGACTTTCACGAAGCGTTGTTAAAATCCATGTTATCTGTCGGATTTAAGACACCGTTAAAATCTATTTTATTGTCGGCGGGACCTTTAAAAGAAAAAGTCAGCTTTTTGGAGAACGCCCGTCTGTTGAGAAAAATGGGTACCGAGATATTCGCGACTACGGGCACCCATAAATTCTTAAGGGAAAACGACCTTGAGTCGACCATCGCTTATTGGCCGGAAGACAATAAAGAGCGTGATATTTTTGATGTTTTATCAGATCAAAAATTCGATCTGGTAATCAATATTCCTAAAAACTTTCAACAAGAGGAGCTCACAAATGGATACCGGACACGCCGAAAAACCGTGGATATGGCCATTCCGCTTATAACGAATATTCAATTGGCTAAAAGATTTGTTGAGGCTGTTTATCGTAAACCGATACAGGACTTAAAAATCAAGTCCTGGGATGAATATTAATCTCGGGTAATAAGTATTTTTGTATTCAATCCCTGAATTCAAATGAATCTAGTGATGTTTTAACGCGAAAGCCGTCAATTTGGATGCTATATCTTAACCAAAGTTCTAGGGGGAAAACCAATGGGATTGTGCGTGCGCCCAAGTTTTCTCGCATGGCAAATAAAGAGTTTGGATATCGCATTGTATTCTATATTAAACAATATATAAGTAAAACTTAACTATGAATATAAAATCTCTTTTCGACCCAATCGACGCGGTCATTGCTCAAGCGAGGAATTTTATTCACGAGCAAGATGTACATAAGAAGTACTTAAAGCAGATTGAGGAAAAAATTACGGTCATTGAGCCCGAATTGGAAAAAAGGAAATTTGAATTGCTTGAACTGCTGGATAAAATGGAAAGTGAGGATCAATTCAAAGAACGTGTGCAGTACAGCTTGAATCAGATCAATCAATATTTGGGACATATTGAGCTCATTGCTGAAAAAGAGTTGGCGTTGGAAATTGTCAAGCGAGAACAAAACGACAATGACAATAGTAAACGAGAGCAACGAGAAAGATATGTCGCTCTGCAGGTGGACAGACTTGAGGAACAGCTCAAAAATACCAACAGCTTTTTTGAGGTTGCTGATTTTGCCAATGAGATATGGGCTGATTTCAATCTGTTTGAGGAGTTTGGTTATGATGAAACCGTTGTACGATTACTGGTGGACCGCATGAATGAAACCAACGCGAAAAACACAGAGACAAGAATGGGGCGTGACCTGAGAAAAATCTTGGAACATATTCGCTTGAACCTGGTTAAATCTACCGCTTGGACTAATGACGAAGTGAAAGATTATCAATCTGAGAGAGATCTCAAACTTAAACAATTACAAACCGTGAGAATACCCACTGATAAGAATTTTAACGTAAGTATTTTCGGCGCGGGAGAGGAAGTGATTGATAAGATGTATGAACTCTACGCTTTGCCCAAACGCTTAAAATTGAAGTGGTATGATATCGAACAGGAAAACGCTTTGGAGACTTTAGTTAATTCCCAAGTCAAAAATGACTTGACGCTTATTTTAACATTGTACCCCAATCATTCAATCTTTAAAAAAATCAAGAGTACGCTATCCGATTGTTGTATTCCGTTTGTCGATATCATCTCGTTCGGTACTGAAAAAATACTGAAAACATTGGAGGATGAGTTGATTCGAATTAGCTTCGAAAAACAGTTTGCCGCTAAATAAGTGAAATTCAACGGCCCATTGAATGATGATGAGTCGTTGAACACCCCCTTCCGGTCAAAATAACCAACTCCAATCCCATTATCCCTTTCCTCCAACGAACTCTTTACTACTATTTTAATGACAATCTGTGATGATCCGCTTGGTGAGTTTATTATTATTTACAGGGATTTTTGTTTTTCGCGAACCCCTGAGCAGCTGAAAAATAAAAATAGATTCTAACATACAGAACAAAAAAATCCGCTTTTAAAGCCCAGGGTGGCTCCATAATGGCGTAGCCTTGCGGAGTCTTAATGTAAAATCATACAGACT
>CAZJUM010000096.1:0-10259 GCA_964549175.1 uncultured Pseudomonadota bacterium
CCCCTGTCATTCCCGCGAAAGTGGGAATCTAAGCTCCGCTGATGCAATGGTTAAGGTTGAGGAAGAGTCATTTCCGCGAAAGTGGGAATCTGACAATAAAAGCCTAAGAAACCAAATGGTTTTTCGGATGCCCGCATCCGCGGGGATGACAGATATTCTAAACCGTTCCGTCCGCATACCATCGGCGGATGCCCGCATCCGCGGGGATGACAGGCATTAGTGGCAAATTAGAATGTTAATAGTACATAATCAGGTACTTCTATCTGTTGAACCGTCTTAATCTAAAATAAATAGATGCCAATGCTTTTGAAGCTCTCTATTTCTTTTTAGGATTAGCCAGGCTTTTTTCGACAATATTAATCTCGTTTTCCAACTCGTTGATATATTTTTCAAGGCAGTCCCAATTAGCTTTTTAAATTTTTTTTGAATAATTCTATCGGATTCAAGCGAATTCATACAACCGCAAACTTTACTAAAACGCGATGGCATTCTTCTAAAGCGTCCTCATTTAAACAGGGAAATTAATCGCCATCACAGCCGCGAGTTACGAGTCCCGCTTGTTTTAAAATTTTTGGGTCTTCAGCCGAATTAGCGCTAATAGTTTTTCCCATTGATTTACTTGTACAGCGTGCGCTACAAATTCCAAAGCTGAGTTCCCTCCGAAAAGTCGATCCTAGATTTTTGTGGGCAATTCGAGTCGTTATATCGGTAAGGCCCCCTGAATCTACCCATTTTCGATTAATTTGGACTTTTCGGAGTGAACTCAGAAATAAGTCCTAATCGATTAGAAGATAAAATCCGACAATACATTTGAGACAAAAAAAATAATGCGTATATTAATTACTTCTCCGGAGGCGGTACCATATGTTAAAACTGGCGGATTAGGTGATGTCACCGGTAATTTGGCTATTCAATTAGCCCAATCAGGCCATGAGGTTGTACTCGCTTTGCCCTATTATAAGAGCATAGAATTTAAGCCAAAGAAACTCAAAAAAGCTATTTATACTCTTCAAGTATCTATGGGGGATACTGAATTATCCTGTGCTGTATGGGAAAAGAAAAGTGACGAGAATTTAACAGTGCTCTTTGTCGAAAATGATTTTTATTTCGATCGCTCTCCAATTTACGATGACGGAACTGATGCATATGATGACAATGGAGCACGATTCGCTTTTTTTTCCAAGGCTTCATTAGATTTGTGTATTGAATTGAAGTTTCAACCAAATATCGCGTTGTGTAACGATTGGCAAACCGCCTTAATCCCATATTATATAAAAAGCTGGGGTTGGAATTCTGACTATTTTAAGAAAACAGCTTCCATTCTGGTCATTCACAATCTGGGATATCAAGGGCTAACTGACTCTTCTTATTGTAAATTCATCGGGCTGAACTGGATGCAAATGAGAGAGGATGAGTTTGAGGCATTGGGAGCTATTAATCTTCTGAAAGGTGGAATATTTTATGCGGATGAGATCATTACCGTTAGTCCGAGCTATGCGAATGAAATATTATCGGAACCAGGCGGGCACGGGTTAAGTCGATATTTAATGAGAAGAAAAGATGATTTGCAGGGAATTATCAATGGAATTGATACCACCGAATGGAATCCAAAAACCGATCAGCTAATTCCCCAAACATATGATTCCAAAAACCTACAAGGTAAAGAAGACTGCAAGTTGGAATTGCAAAAACAGTTTTTATTGCACACCAACAAAAGGGTTCCTGTATTTGGATTTGTCGGTCGATTAGCATACCAAAAAGGCTTGGATATACTTAGAGAGTGTATTGATGAGATTTTATCCTGGAATCTGCAAATCGTTCTTCTTGGAAGTGGTGACACGGAATTGGCTGATTTTTTTTACGAACTTCCAAAACGATATCCCGGAAAAGTAGGATCATATGTTGGTTTCAACTCAGAGTTAGCGCATTTAATAGAGGCCGGGAGTGACTTTTTTCTGATGCCATCCTACTATGAACCGTGTGGCCTCAATCAGATGTATAGCATGCTTTACGGGACATTGCCAATCGTGCATGCTACCGGAGGATTAAATGACAGTGTTCAAAATTTTGATCCCCAAAAAGAAAGTGGGACGGGTTTTCAGTTTGATGATATGACTCCGGACGCACTCAAAAACACGATTGGGTGGGCGTTGGATACTTGGTTTAATCAGAAAGCGCATTATAAAAAAATGCAAAAAAGAGCTATGAATCAAGACTTCTCTTGGGAACGTCCCATTAAAGAATATATTCGTGTTTTTAACCAGGCTATTGATCGTAATCGGTCCTGGTCGTATTAAGCTCAATATTGGTAACGTCTTATTCTCACATTAAGAATGAGACCAATTCCTATCATATTTGAAATCATTGCTGACCCTCCGTAACTCATAAATGGTAATGGCATGCCGACAATCGGAAATAATCCCAACACCATTCCGATATTAATGATAATATGGGTAACAAAAATTGAAGTTACGCCAAAAGTAAGAATTGTTCCTGAACGGTCTTTTGTTTTTCCCACATAATGTAAACACCGAGCGATCAAAAATATATAAATACCGATTAGAGTAATTCCACCTACAAATCCCCATTCCTCAGTAAACACTGAAAAAATGAAATCAGTGTGCCGTGCGGGTAAAAAGTTAAGTTTGGCTTGAGTTCCTTCTAAAAAACCTTTACCCCAAAATTGACCACTTCCAACAGCGATCTTTGACTGAATAATCTGATATCCTTTACCTAAAGGATCACTTTCCGGATTGATGAAAGTCAGGATTCGATCTCGTTGATAAGGCACCAATATAAAAAACCAAATAATAGGCAATGAAATCAACCCGCTAATTCCTGTAATAAGAATAAGCCGCAACCTGAGTCCGACTAAAAAAATAATGGATACCGCGACAATTAACAATATACTTGCCGTACTGAGATCAGGTTGTTTCATAATCAAGATAAAAGGCACCAATGTCACCACCAAGGGCCATATGATATCTTTAAATCCCAGATTATTGATTCTCCGTGAATCATTGAAGTAATTAGCCAAATAGAGAACCAAAGAAAATTTTACAAATTCAGATGGTTGGAAAAACAGAGGACCGATACTAATCCATCGATTAACACGGCTTCCGGATCCACCAGTCCCATAGAGCAATACCACAACCAAGAGTACTATTAGCGCTAAATGTGCCCAAAACGATAATTGGCACAGGATACGATAATCAAGCAATGTCACCAAAAACATGATCACCAACCCAATGGCGAACCAAATGAGTTGCTTTTGGTAATACGGGAAAACATTCTGATAGTTGATTGACGCTGAATAGATGCTAATAAACCCAATGACTGAGATGCACGATACGATTAGTAAAAGCATCCAATCAAATTGCTCGATGAGTCTCCGATCAAACATAGAAAAATTTCATGAGTGATGACGGTTTATTATCGTATTGATAATTGACGTAGTTGAGTTTCCTTTGATTTTGGGTATTGTCATTACAGTGCCCCCATCGGCTACCACCAAATCTTTTCCAATAATTTGGTCAAGCAACCAATCTCCGCCTTTAATCAAAATACTCGGTTTTAAGGATTTGATTACATGGTATGGGTCCGGGTCGTCAAAGGGTAAAACAAAATCAACGAAATGCAAGCAGGACAGCACTTCCATTCGCTGCCTCAAAGGAACAATCGGGCGTTTGTCGCTCTTCAGTTGTGAAACTGATTGATCGCTATTTACGGCAACCACCAGGTAATCACCGGTGTTGCGAGCAGCTTCTAAATATCTGGTGTGCCCGACATGGAGAATATCAAAACACCCATTGGTAAACACTATTTGTTTTCCTTCTTGTTTCAGGCGGGCGATAACTGGTGTAAGCGCTTCCAATGATGTTATTCTATTGTTCAATGAAGAATCCTCTTGATGATCGATGGATATAAAAAGTATTGATTATTTTTTGTAACTATTCAATAGCTGTACCGCATAAGTCATAAAATCAGGCAATTCATTATTTAAAAGAAAGTGCCGTAAAAAGCAAATGGTTATGGTATAATTCACCTTATTGGCTTGAGTGCGATTGGTTGGGTTGATAAGATTAGATGTCAAAACGCAGCGAATTTAATGCTCGTTGTGAATAATTTTTACTGATTATGTACAATTCGCAAGCTCATTTCTTTGATCATCCCCTGTCATTCCCGCGAAAGTGGGAATCTAACAATAAAAGTCTAAGAAACCAAATGGTTTTCCGGATCCCTGCATCCGCGGGGATGACAGAAGCAAAATGGCTGAAAAGTGGATAAAATCAACCGGATCCCCGCATCCGCGGGGATGACGGAGAAATAGATATTTCAATAGACACCTCCTCATCCGGATTCCCGCATTCGCGGGGATAACAGAGCATTCGCGGGGGGAAAGGCATTATTGGCAAATTTAGGATGTTAATAGTAGATAATCAGGTAATTTTTTCCATGGAATGAGAGGAGTGATCATGTCGCGAATAGAATTGTTTTTAAAAATGTTAATGTTGTTAGTATCCATCGTTTATAGTACAAGCTCGTTTGCGGGTGTTTTGTTTCGATTGGACTTCTCCGTGGCTAGTGGCAATACTGAGGATTGGTTTGAAAAACAAGGTTGGGAGTTCAAACAGGATATGGATGATATGAATACTCGGTTTGAAAATGGCAGTCTGGTAATTGAGCCCGATGATGATGATGTCGGTTCTATTGTGACTCAGTTTAGCAAAGATAAATATCTCAACGCAAAACGTGTTCGTATTGAGTGGGGGGTGAATCAATATTCGGCCGGAGCAAACTGGGAAGGTCCTAAATCAAAAAAGAGAAATACTCGAGAACCCGTTTCTTTGATGATCTTTTTTGGGGAGGATAAAATCGACAGCGGTAGTTCATTCGTCCCGAATTTACCTTATTTCGTCTCGCTGTTCTTAGGGGAAAAGGAGATTGCGGGAAAAGTGTATTACGGAAATTATTGGCAGAAAGGAGGACGATATTTGTGTGAACCTTGCGACGGATCTCTTAATAAAGTTTTTGTGACTGATGTCAAAATTACAGATAAGTTCAAAGAACTCTTCGGTATGCAAGCACCCCCCATTACGGGATTGGCGATAGAAGTTGACGCGCAAGACACTAAAAAAAAGAACGGAAGACATTCGAAAGCATTCATCAAAAAAATAGAATTTTTTGATGATTAGAATTCGATAAAAGTACCGATCCCTTTGATACGAATACTTGGCTTAAAAGTTCGGTTTAGTATTTTTACTGCTTATGAACTTCTGTAAATACAAACGATTGAGTTCCGACATGTTATAAAACTGAACATGAATAGCTACTTGATTGTCTTTCTCTTGATTAATTCTGACGATACTGCCGTTGATTTCCTGTTTTATTTTTGCCTCTTCCAACTTAAAAACAACAGTCGCCCCCACAATGACTGTCGATGACAACTTACTCACAACGAATTTCATACCACCAATACTGATATCCTTGACAATCCCGACACCAGATATATTTGAAAGCTCGGCTGATGTTTTTGGGGAACCCTCATTAGTGGTGATGAAGTAGAATTTCCGTTTGAATCTGAATCAATACCTGGCATCCTTACGCTTTGGCAATCGTTTGATGGTATTTGTATGATCCATTACGATCGCATTTGTTGGTGAATTGATCTGGGAACGCAGATTACAAACAAAGCGAAATTCTCCTTCGCTCTTCCGAAAGACTCGAAATTCCAACTTTTTAAACTTCGACAGATTTACGGGCTTACCCTTAACTGTGGGCGGTTTAATCCAAAAATCGCTTTCGGTAGAATCTAACAAGGTACTTACATAGGCGTGATTTTTTCCTTTGAAATTAACACCAACTCTAAACTTTTGTCCCGGTTGCAACATTTTGGATGAAATAAACGGAACACCCCGATTTAAAAAGACAAAACCCAAATCTTCTCTCAAACCCGGTACTTGATTCAAAATTGGGTCTTTTGGCGCAATTTTAATAACTTTACTAACAGCCTTCTCAAAAAGCTCATTATCGGCTATTAATTTTTCAGGTATGATATTCGCCGTATTGGCAAGAGCAATGATGAGCTTGCTGGCACCTTCGGAGATATCCGTATGAGTATCTTGCTGAGCCATTGCTTTTCTTCTCGAATATTGCCACCCCGAAACCGAAAGCTTTTTACCTTGATACCATTTGTAAACATACCCCAAAAGAACAAAGCCCGCTGCTATGCTGACAATAACCAGTATAATAGTGTTGCTGGGGAAGGATATCCCCTTTGATTCCCAAAAGCCCGTATCAATCTTTTCGCTTTGGGCATACACTGTTGAGCATAAAGATAAGTAATCCATAACTTCGTTTTGTGCATGGGTTAGATATTTTTTGGTCGATCATTGGGAAGCAAAGTTGACAAAATTTTGATTAATTATATTTCGTTCAGTTAATTTATGAAAGTTGGAATTTTTGGCGGAAGCTTCAATCCGGTTCATTTAGGACACTATGAGATCGTCCGTGAGGTTCTGAACCGACAGCTGGTTGAGAAAATGATCATTGTTCCCGCATACCAAAATCCGCTAAAAGCCCAAACCCCAATTTTACCGGAAAAACTCCGATGGAAAATGTTAGAAAAAACATTTGCCTGCTTTGATCAACTCGAAATATCTGATTTCGAAATCAAACAGAAGCAACTCAGTTACACATACAAGACGCTTGATTTTTACCAAACTCAGCTTCCTAATGCTCAATTTTTTTTGATCATGGGAGCGGATGCATTCAAGCTATTTCACAAATGGTCAAATCCGGACAAGATACTGTCACGCACTCAGCTCATTGTTTTCCCCAGACCAAAGCAAACTCAAGCGGAAAAACCCATACATAGTCCAATCGCTCCAAATAAAATTCATTGGATTAATTACCACATCCCCGAGATTTCAGCCACAGAAATCCGAAATACCTCGTTCGATCAACTCAAGAAAGTTCCGATGCTGCATCCCGATATAATGGAACTTTGGAAGTCCAATTTAGGTGATTGTCATTAAACCCTTCCTAAATAATTCGGATATTTATATGGTGTACGAACTGATAAAGAACTGAACGACCCGCCTAACCTCTTCGGCATCGACACCCTATTTTGTAAACCAACCGGATCTTTTGACTTGTGTTGAATCAATTAAAAACACAAGATCAAAAGTCGCTTATCAGAATCATTATGAACACAATACAAACACTTGAGGCAATTACCCAATCGATTTTAGAAATGAAAGGAATAGACTTAGTCACCTTAAACATCGAAAAGCGGAGTGTTTATGCCGACTACATGGTCATCTGCCATGGAACCTCAACCGCCCATGTCAAAGGGATATCGGACAAAATCGAGATGACTATTAAAAAAAGAAAGGTGCTGCCCTTAGGCGTTGAGGGATACAATGAAGCGCGATGGGTATTAATGGATTACAACACAGTTGTGGTTCACATTTTCTTAAAAAAGACACGCGCCGATTATCAGATCGAACAGTTATACCAAGCTGTCGATGAACGTAATCAAGAGTAAAACGGGTCCGCGTCCCGTGTATGGGGAAAACAAAAGAAAGCTATTTGATTGAAGGCTTAGGCAGTTTTTAAAAAACTCAGACACTATTGTCTCAAGTTTGGAAAACCAATCTAATATACTGTATTATTTACCATAATCTCCGAAAAGGAGTTAAATAAGGTTAGCTGACACCCCAGCTTTTGATCCTTTTCGAGGACAAAAACGCAAAAAATGAACTGATTATGTACAATTCGTAGCCCTTTTTCTTTGATCACCCCTGTCACTCCCACGAAAATGGGAATCTAACAATAAAAGTCTAAGAAACCAAATGGTTTTCCGGATTCCCGCATCCGCGGGGATGACGCTGATGGGGGCTTATGGGCAACGGGATATAATTACGGATTCCCGCATCCGCGGGGATGAAAGAAACAAAATGGCTGTGAAGTGGACAAAATCAACCGGATCCCCGCATCCGCGGGGATGGAAGGCATTATTGGCAAATTTAGGATGTTAATAGTAGGTAATCAGGAAAAATAGTATAAGCAATTGTTCCCAGGTTGAATCTGATTTCCCAAGTTCCATACCCGGATACCGTTTCCAACACGGATATCGCATCGGATGATTTAAGACCAATCACTTTATTAAAAAAATGGGCTTCTCAAAAAGAAGTGGATTTCGGAAGGCATCACTGTTTACCTCAATTGTTGGCTTGTTGTAACGCTACCGCGACGGCTACCGACGCGCCAACCATAGGATTATTACCCATACCGATCAGCCCCATCATTTCAACATGAGCCGGAACCGAAGATGATCCGGCGAATTGAGCATCGGAGTGCATGCGACCCATGGTATCCGTCATTCCGTATGAGGCGGGACCGGCGGCCATGTTATCCGGGTGCAGGGTTCTTCCGGTTCCGCCTCCGGAAGCCACGGAAAAATATTTTTTACCCATGTTGATACATTCTTTTTTGTAAGTACCAGCCACGGGGTGTTGAAAACGAGTTGGATTGGTTGAATTGCCTGTAATCGAAACATCCACGCCTTCAAAATGGTTGATCGCCACACCTTCTCTTACATCATCTGCCCCATAGCATTTAACTTTGGCGCGGTCACCTGTTGAGTAAGCCGTTTCCGCGACAACTTCAACTTCACCAGCGGCATAATCAAATTTGGTTTGAACATGAGTAAATCCATTGATTCTGGCGATAATATGAGCCGCGTCTTTGCCCAATCCGTTTAAGATAACACGTAATGATTTCTGACGGACACGATTTACGGATTTAGCCAATCCAATTGCTCCTTCTGCGGCGGCAAATGATTCATGACCAGCCAAAAACGCAAAGCAGTTGGTTTTTTCTCTGAGTAGCATGGAAGCCAGGTTACCATGTCCGATACCTACTTTTCGATCATCGGCCACAGAACCGGGGATACAGAATGCCTGTAATCCTTCTCCGAGTGTTGCCGCAATCTCCACAGCCTGGGTTTGCCCTTTTTTGATAGCGATGGCGGCACCTAGTGTGTACGCCCAGCACGCATTATCAAAACAAATCGTTTGAACATCTTTGACGATGCGACCCACATCAACTCCTTTTTCTTTACAAAGAGCGTCAGCTGCTTCAAGGGAATTAAGATCATATTGTTTCAGTACTGTATTAATTTGATCGATTCTTCTTTCGTATCCTTCAAATAAAGCCATTTGTCGTTCTCCATTGTTTATTGATGTCTTGGGTTAATTACTTTTACAGCGTCACTAAATTGTCCATAGGTTCCGGATGCTTTTTCCAGGGCTTCGTTAGCATCCATCCCGCCAGCAATAGATTCCATCATTTTACCCAGATGAACAAAGGAGTATCCGATTATTTCATCATCACTATTCAGACCCAGTTTTGTGACGTAACCTTCCGCCATTTCCAGATATCTGGCACCTTTCGCGCTTGTGCCGTACATTGTGCCGGTGACACTTTGCAGACCTTTGCCTAAATCTTCCAAACCCGCTCCGATTGGTAGCCCCCCTTCGGAAAAAGCCGTCTGGGAACGACCATATACGATTTGTAGAAACAATTCACGCATGGCGACATTGATGGCATCACATACGAGATCAGAGTTAAGGGCTTCCAAAATAGTTTTACCCGGAAGAATTTCAGATGCCATTGCTGCCGAATGGGTCATTCCGGTGCAACCAACGGTTTCGATTAAGGCTTCTTCAATGATCCCTTTCTTTACATTAAGTGTTAGTTTACACGCCCCTTGGTTCGGTGCGCACCAGCCAACTCCATGAGTCAGCCCCGAAATATCACTGACTTCCTTGGCTTGCACCCATTGTCCTTCCTGAGGAATCGGGGAAGGCCCATTTTTTGGGCCTTTGTTGACACATTCCATCTTTTGTACTTCTGTCGAATATTCCATTATTGAATCTCCGGTAATTAATATTGAGAATGAAAAAATGAACCCCCACCTTTAAACTTCATCAGCTGCGCAGATTATCGCATTTTGTCATTGTTGTAAATAAAAGTAATTGGCCAAAATCCACGACCAAAACAAATGATTCGAGTTTTCGTTTCTTTTTAAGCGCTGATCGATCAATTCGGAGTGACTCAATTTAAGGCTCAAGACTTATTTTTTTTCATTTAATAATGTTGGTTATCAAGGTCTTAAGTATCTATTCAGAACTTATTAAAAAAGTGCAAAAAAGTTCATTTTTACTTGACAAGGTTTTTGACGGATTTTTGTT
>CAZJUM010000097.1:0-10204 GCA_964549175.1 uncultured Pseudomonadota bacterium
TCAGAGAAAGAGTTAGCCGCTTAATTTTTTCATACACAACTATTGACTATATCTCTGTGTTTGAAATAGTAGCTTACTAGGAATATGCAAGAGCAGCTGACGACTACCATGAACAAGTTTTCCGGCGACCCTAATGAGAAAAGTTTGTGGTTCCCAGGTTTTGAGCTTTTTATTTAGGCTTAAAGCCACCTTCTGGCGAGTGATATTGTAAGCGATGATAGCGCATTGAAATATGGCGGCATTCGCCAAAAAAGAATGCGTTTTAATGGGGGCTAACGCCATTTGATTTTTGGATTCCTCGATCCAAGTTTCACAAGTGGCTCTTTGAGCATATGTTTCATGAGTTTTCCAAGGCGTCATGGATTCACTGGAAACATAGCAGAAATACTTATACGCGCTTGGATTGTAAAAGCATAACTGAGCGCTCTCTTTGGCGGAGAACTCTTTTCTGACAGCGACAAACCGGCGCGCTTTGTCCCAAGAGCCACAAGCGTAATCGAATTGGCATTGTTCCCAAGCGCTTTGGTTTCTAACACGTGCCAAGTCTGTTTTTCAAGTAAGTCGTTTTAGTTTTTTAGCTTGACTTTGATGAGGTAACCATCACCGCGTTGTTCCAAGACGCTGATAAGTTTATCGTCAAAAAAAGCGCTATCGCCTCTTAAAACGATGCGGGCATTCTTGAACGTGTTTTGCATGCGCCCAACAAACTCAGCAGACCCTGCTCCGCTATAAACGTTTCCGGGGCGCAAGTCGCCTTGAAGGATCTCTTTTGTGTGAACGGAGAAAGCCAGAAGCGGATGATAGGATGAAGCGCCTTTCTTCTGCGTATTGAATCCTTTCGCGGCGCCTTCTTGCTTGCCGTATACGGTTTTGACGCTTGAGTCGATGTCAATCCAGTGAGACTTAGGTTTTTTGAGATATCCTTTATTTGATAACCTCGTAAAAAGTCAAAATTCATAAATTTAGGCTTCGTAACCTGTTGGAATTATTGAGTTCGTAAAATTGAGAATTGTCTCTTTTCAGACTTTTTCCGAGATCATCTTATTTAAGCTAAGCATTTTTTTAAAGATAGTGTGACCTTGATCGTGGATCAAATCCTGTAACGCTAATATCTCGGAGTTATTGCATTCCTTGAATACTCTTGATAGCGTGGTATCGGAGGGAATGGATTCCCAATTGTCAATTTCTCGCAGAACGGGGTCAGACCACACTGACTTTACCCCACTAAGTGCTTTGGCTCCGGCGATTACGGCGGTAGTGGTCAGGTACGCGGCGTCAGCCAATTGCCAGTGCGCGTTTTTGGCGCGATTTAAATCGAGCTTCGCGCTAAGTTGCTTGTAGATCTGATGATGATTGAGAAAAGTTAACACCGAAATCATGCCCGCTTGGGCGCTCAATCCTCTGGCGTTTGCTTGAATTCTTATATTTTTTGTGGGACCTTTCATGGTTTTTTTCATATCCGACTCACGGAAAAGGTGAATTGATATCATGGGATGGACTAAGTTTAGTTACATGATATAGTTTACCTTTTCCTTCTTATTCTGTCACTTGCATGCAGGATTTAGATTAAACCTGAATCATATCATAAAGCGTTCCCAATTAAACCAATTATCAAGGAAAACAATGCTAACAATAAGACAAAATGTTGTGAATAACATTGCCTCACGAGGACGAGCAAAAGATTACACTCCCGCCAATCCTGAATCCATCACTAAAATTTTTGGGGAAAAAGTATTCAATGAAACGGTCATGAGAGATCGACTCCCAAAAGAGATTTACCAGCAACTTAAAGATGTTATTCGAAAAAACGCGGCGTTGGATTCTGCGGTGGCTGAAATTGTTGCCAGTACCATGAAAAACTGGGCCATTTCGCATGGCGCAACTCACTTCACCCATTGGTTTCATCCATTGACCGGAAGCACCGCTGAAAAACATGATGCTTTTTTGGTACCCAAAACTGACGGGCAAGCTATTTTGCAATTTACAGGAAAAGATCTAATCCGAGGTGAACCGGATGCCTCCTCCTTTCCGTCAGGTGGAATTCGAGGAACTTTTGAGGCACGCGGTTACACAGCATGGGACCCGACATCACCGGCATTTATCAGGCAGACATCACAAGGCGCGACATTGTGTATTCCTACTGCTTTCTGCTCATATACCGGAGAAGCACTGGATAAAAAAACACCGCTGCTAAGATCACAGGAAGTGTTATCCAAATACACCGTTGAAATCTTAAAGTTATTGGGTGACAACAGCGTTGAGTTTGTCAATGTTTCCATTGGTCTTGAACAAGAGTATTTTCTCGTGGACATGGAATTTTATAATCAGCGGCCTGATTTGATCGCCTGCGGAAGGACTTTGTTTGGTGGTGAATCTTACAAAGGACAATCGCTGGATGATCATTATTTTGGAGCGATCAAAAAGCGGGTTCTAAACTTTATGCAGGACGCTGAACAATGTTTGTATCGCCTTGGTATTCCCGTAAAAACAAGACACAACGAAGTGGCTCCGGGGCAGTATGAAATCGCGCCGGTTTTTGAGAATGCCAACCTGGCTATTGACCATAATATGCTGTTGATGGAAGTCATGAAAGAAGTGGCCTCTCGCCACAAGTTGAAGTTACTTGTCCATGAAAAACCTTTCGCGGGACTGAATGGAAGCGGAAAACATTGCAATTGGTCACTCAACGATTCCAATGGCAATAATCTGCTTGAGCCGGGTGACAATCCACAAAACAACTTGAAATTTCTCACAGTTCTGGCCGCTTGTTTGCGTGGCCTCGACATCTACGCCAAGCAAATCAGGGGTGCCGTGGCGTTTGCGGGAAACGATCATCGATTGGGAGCTAATGAGGCGCCTCCGGCTATTTTGTCAGCATTTTTAGGTGATGATCTCAATACTATTGTTGAAAACATTATTAAGGGAAAAATAAGCGTTAGTGGCATTGCTTCAGGAATGATCGATTCGGGAACACAGACGATTGTCAAGTTGCCCAAAGACACGACAGACCGTAACCGTACATCACCTTTCGCGTTTACTGGGAATAAATTTGAATTCAGAGCACTGGGAGCTTCCCAACATGCTGCCGGACCTGTTTATGTGCTCAATACCGTAATCGCGGAATCTTTCGACTATTTAGCGGTGGAGATTAAAAAGAAATTAGCTGATGGAACGGATAACGAGAAAGCAATCCGCGAGGTGTTGCAAGAAACATTTAAGACGCATCAACGCATCATTTACAATGGTGACAACTATTCCCAAGAGTGGGAAGAGGAAGCCGAACAACGTGGGCTGCCAAACCTTAAAACCACGGCGGATACAGCCCAATATAAGGTTGACGAGGAAGCGTGTGCCTTGTACGAGAAATATAATGTACTAACCAAAGCCGAAGTAAATTCGCGATATAATGTCAAGCTTGAAACATATATCCTATCTCTGGGTATCGAACGAAAAGCCACGTATGACATCGCGACAACCATTATTCTTCCTGCCGCGATGGAATATCAGTCAAATTTGGCACAATCGATTGGGAAAACCTCCGATCTGATAGGAGGCGCACCGGTTAACCAAGTGGAGCATCTTAAAGAACTGTCTGCAAGTATCGAAGCATTGATCGCCGGAAAAAGCCAGCTCAAATCAGCGACGCGAACAATTCCTGAGGATGATTTGTTAAATCAAGCAAATTATTATAAGACGTCGATTATCCCCGCGATGCTGAAAGTCAGAGAAGCTGCGGATAAACTGGAACAAATCGTTGATGATAAACTTTGGCCATTACCTAAGTACCGTGAGATGCTATTCTTGTCATAATTTAAAGCTTATGTAGTATTTAGACCACATGTGAATCGTCTAAATGCGATTGCAAACCGCTTCGGTTTTTTTAGAAACACACCATATATTATGACACCACTCTATCCCATCTTGGGTTTGCTGCTGATTTCTTCCTATGCCTACTGGTGTGGAAAGCAAAAGGCTGTTTCGGTCGCTAAAACAAACGGTAGACCTGATTTTCGCGTTTTACACTCTCGTCCCTCATACTACGGGTTGCTTACTGCCATGTGGTGTGGGATGCCTGCTTTGGTTATTTTCTTAGTATGGCTCTTCTTCCAAGACCGAATCATCATAGGAATGGTCGTGGCGGATCTACCGGCAGGTGTTCGCGATCTTCCCTCCGAGAAGCTTGATTTTGTTATCTCTGACTTGCAGAATCTAATTCACTATAATTTTACTATTGGCAAACAGGATACGTTCCTGATCGAAGCGGCGGATAGCTACAAGCGAATTCGAAGTATCGGATTGGCGGCTTTGTTGGTTGTTGTTCTTACCTTTGGAATAGGATTTATGGTATGGATTCGTTCTCGTATTCAACCCGCTCTTCGGGCGCGAAACCAGGTGGAAGGCGTTGTTAAACTGTTGCTGATGTCCTGTTCGGTAATCGCCATACTCACAACGATTGGTATCATTTTATCGGTGCTTTACGAATCTATTCGATTTTTTGAGATGGTGTCATTCACAGACTTCCTTTTTGGTACCAAGTGGAGTCCTCAGATGGCGATTCGTGAGGATCAAGTCGGGTCATCGGGCGCTTTTGGAGTGATTCCCGTAATGTGGGGAACGATTTTGATCTCAACCATTGCCATGTCAGTAGCGATACCGGTGGGATTGATGGCAGCAATCTATTTATCGGAATACGCCAATCGGAAAATACGATCCATTGTTAAACCATTAATGGAAATTTTGGCTGGCATTCCGACAGTGGTTTACGGTTTTTTTGCCGCGCTCATGGTTGCTCCTTTTATTCGTGAACACGGCACTAATCTCGGCTTCAATATTTCATCCGAAAGTGCGTTAGCGGCGGGTTTGGTCATGGGAATCATGATTATTCCGTTTGTTTCGTCATTATCAGATGATGTCATCAACGCGGTACCCCAAACCCTAAGAGATGGCGCATACGCCCTTGGCGCGACCAAGTCGGAAACCATTAAACAAGTGATCATACCAGCGGCACTACCAGGGATTGTGGGAAGCGCGTTGCTGGCTGTTTCCCGTGCCATTGGTGAAACAATGATCGTGGTGATGGCAGCGGGTTTGTCAGCGAATTTAACATTAAATCCTTTAAAAACCGTAACAACGGTAACCGTGCAAATTGTAACCTTGCTGGTGGGGGATCAGGAGTTTGACAGCCCCAAGACACTGGCCGCTTTTGCACTGGGACTGATGCTTTTTCTGGTAACCTTGGCTCTAAATATTATCGCATTGCGCGTCGTACGAAAATACAGAGAACAATATGAATAATTCACAACCCAATATTGAATCTGACCATACTGGCGTAAGCGAATCCCCGTATATTATGCGGGGAAATATAACCAGTATCATGAATAAAGGATTGGCAAAACGTTATCGCGCGGAAAAGCGATTTCGTTTGATCGGGCTGTCCGCGGTTTTCATCAGTTTGTTCTTTCTGTTTCTATTGTTTTTTTCCATTGCCAGTGACGGATATACGGCATTTTTTCAGAATTATGTAAAGCTGGACATTGTTTTTGACCCGGAGCTGCTGCCCAAAGATGGCTTGCCCCAAGCCAATTATGCCGCTTTGATTAAAAGATCCCTCGCGAAAGAATTTCCCGATGTCAAAAAAAGACGACAGAAAAAAGACCTCAATAAAATTGTAAGCTCCGGAGCAAAATATCAATTACGCGAAATGGTGATGGCGAATCCGGATCTAATTGGTAAAACACAGCCGGTATGGGTCTCCGTCGATGATGAGGTTGATATGTATTTGAAAGGACATCTTGATTTTGAGCACGGTAAATTCGTTACCAAACAACGAAAACAAAAGGCGATATGGATTAAAGCACTGAAAAGGCAACACCGCATTGAAAGCAAGTTCAATATGACATTTTTTTCCGCGGGTGATTCGCGAGAACCGGAACAGGCCGGAATTTTAGGGGCCTTAACAGGGTCCATGCTCACTCTCGTTGTTACCCTGTTTTTGTCTTTTCCCATAGGAATCTGCGCGGCGATCTATCTTGAGGAATTCGCGCCGAAAAACAAATTGACAGACATCATCGAAGTAAACATTAACAACTTAGCGGCGGTTCCATCGATTGTATTTGGTTTGTTGGGATTGGCCGTTTTTTTGAATTTTTTTGGTTTGCCTCGGTCCGCTCCGATAGTGGGTGGATTGGTCTTAACCTTAATGACTTTACCGACAATTATTATCTCTTCGCGCGTCTCGATTCAATCGGTGCCCCCCTCGATTCGAGACGCGGCGCTAGCGGTGGGCGCGTCGAGAGCCCAAATGGTGTTTCATCATGTGCTGCCCTTGGCATTACCAGGTATGCTGACAGGCACCATTATCGGAATGGCACGCGCTTTAGGGGAAACCGCCCCGTTATTGATGATTGGCATGGTGGCCTTTATTGTTGATATACCTAAGAGTTTTTCGGATGCGGCAACAGCGTTGCCAGTCCAAATCTTTTTGTGGGCGGATAGTCCGGAAAGGGCATTTGTCGAAAGAACCTCAGCCGCGATTCTCGTGTTGCTGGTTTTCTTGATTGCGATGAACGCCACAGCGGTGATTTTAAGAAAACGCTTTGAAAAACGGTGGTAGTTTTCCGAATTTAAAATTCCCAAATTCGTTTTTTATTCGTTGATTTTACTTTTATTGTGAGGAACAAAAATGAAAAAAGCTCTTTTAAGCGCGTTTGTATTAGCTTCAGGTTCTGCGCTTTTTATTTCAAGTATGGCGATGGGCGGGACAAGAAACTATATCAGTATTGTCGGTTCATCAACGGTTTATCCGTTTGCTACTGTTGTTGCTGAGCAATTCGGGAAAACCACCTCGTTTAAAACACCCAAGATCGAATCAACGGGTTCTGGTGGCGGATTGAAGCTTTTTTGTGCCGGCAAAGGCATGAGTCACCCGGATATCACCAACGCGTCACGAAGAATTAAAAAATCTGAATATCAGACCTGTCAGAAGAACGGTATCTCAGATATTCTTGAAGTCAAAATCGGATATGATGGAATCGTAATTGGAAATTCAGTAAAAACAGCACCTTTAAAACTGACTCGAAAAGACCTTTTCCTGGCTCTGGCAAAGCATGTTCCCAATCCAAACAGACAACAAAACACCGTGGAAAACCCGTATGTAACCTGGAGAGATGTAAACCCGTCGCTTCCTGACACCGCAATTGAGGTATTGGGGCCTCCTCCAACCTCCGGAACACGAGACGCGTTTGTCGAACTCGCGATGGAAGGTGGTTGTAAGAAGTTTAAGTGGGTTAAGGCAATGAAAAAGAAGGACAAAAAAACTTACAAAAAGCTTTGTCATACCATTCGTGAAGATGGCGCTTATATTGAAGCCGGTGAAAACGATAATTTAATCGTTCAAAAATTGGATGCCAATCCCAAAGCACTTGGGGTTTTTGGTTTTAGTTTCTTAGATCAAAATACGGATAAAATTCAAGGCTCTTTTGTGGACGGTGTTCAACCGGAATTCGAAATGATCGCGGAAGGAACCTATCCGGTTTCCAGGCCTCTTTTCTTTTATGTGAAGCTGGCTCACATAAATATGATCCCCGGAATCAAGCAGTACCTCAATGAGTTTACAAGTGAAAAAACTTGGGGACCGGACGGATACTTGAGCGAAAAAGGATTAATCCCAATGCCACGTAGTGAGCGAGTCAGTTTTCGAAATAATGTGGTTAATAGCAAAAGCTTGGTATTGAAGTAACTCAATCTGTCAATGAAACGAAGATTGAAAAAATTGATTAAATTAGCTTGAACAAGGCAATCACGTTCAGCGGCGCTTGCCTTGTTTGTACGCGTGCAGCATAAGAAATATGTCAAAGCAATTTTCAAAATCAGACCTTGATATCAAAGATTTGAAGACAGTTGGCGAGATTAAAAGCCCTGACCCCAAAATGACCTGTCGAGACCTTAACGTCTTTTACGGAGATAAAATGGCGGTGGCGGATGTCTCGTTGGATATCGGGAAAAATGAGGTAATCGCGTTGATTGGCCCTTCGGGATGCGGGAAATCCACCTTTTTAAGATGTCTCAACCGCATGAACGACACCATTGAGACATGCCGGGTTACAGGTGAGATTGAATTGGACGGACAAAACATCTATGATAAAAAGGTTGATGTTGTACCGTTGCGCGCGCAAGTTGGGATGGTCTTTCAAAAACCTAATCCCTTTCCTAAATCGATCTACGACAACGTGGCGTACGGACCCAGAATTCATGGATTGGTTCAATCAAAATACGAAACCGATGAAGTGGTTGAAATCTCTTTAAAAAAAGCGGGACTTTGGAATGAGGTCAAAGAGCGGTTAAGGCAACCGGGAACAGGGCTCTCCGGTGGGCAACAACAACGACTATGCATTGCGCGAGCGATAGCAGTAAGCCCTGAAGTAATACTGATGGATGAGCCGTGCTCGGCTTTGGACCCGATTGCGACGGCGGTTATTGAAGATCTGATTGATGAATTGCGAACCCAATTCACTATCGCGATTGTAACACACTCCATGAATCAAGCCTCTCGGGTATCCCAAAGGATTGCCTATTTTCATATAGGGAAATTGATTGAGGTTGGCAAAACGGGAACTATATTTACCCGACCACAACATCAACTGACTGAAGACTATATCACCGGACGATTCGGTTAAATCAAATTCTTTTCCAAACGGGATTAACCAATTTTCAATCCGGTTCATAAGCTAACCAAATATAAGCGAGCTATTGAGGGTGTAAATTGATTTAAAAGCCATCAAAAAATAAAAATCGAAAACATATGAACGACCACATAGTGCAAGTCTGCGATCAAGAGATGGAATCGCCGAAGCGCAAAGTGATCGAAAGACGAGTCATCGCTACTTTACGGATCGCTTCTGATCTTGAGTGAATTGCCGATTACATAACCAATACTTCGCGAATGGTGATTGAGTTAAATCATATCTGGCCGGATGAGTTCATTCATATGCTTACAGTGATGGCGGAAGACGCGCCGGAGATGCTCAACAGTGCCATGGAGTTATATAAAAAAACTGTATGCGGATTTGGCAACAGGTGTGTGGCATGATGATGATGAGATTGGCCGAATTTATGCGATGCTGATTAGCCGATTGGAAGGCTGTATGCAGGAAAACAAAAAAACAGTGAAACCATGCACCTCGTTATTGTTTGGTCACGGAGTTGCGAACGGATTGGGGATCACATCACGAACATTGTTGTAAGCGTTTATTTTATTGTCCACGGGGACCTGTATTACGGTCAAAAAAACAAAGAGACCGTGGCAAATTAGCTTTTAATGACAACCATAAATATTGTGCCATGACAGCCCATTTTCAAAAAGAAATAGAAAAAATCAAGAAGAACATCATATCCCTTGGAAAAATTGTTGAAAATCGAATTCAATTCACTCAAAAGGCTGTAACCGATGTTGATGCGGAAGTCGCGAATACCATTATAAAAACTGATCGTGAAATTGATGAAACTGAAGTTGAATTGGAAGAGGATTGCTTAAAAATCATAGCGTTATATCAACCGGTAGCAATAGATTTACGGTTTCTGATAGCCGTTATTAAAATTAATAACGACTTGGAGCGTATTGGTGACGAAGCCGTGAATATTGCCAGACGAATTGTTTCCATGGAAAAACGAAGTGAACCACAAAAAACCTTTGATTATACAGAAATGTCAAAACAAGCGGAAAACATGGTGAGAAAGAGCCTGAACGCGCTAATTAATATGGATGTTCAAGAAGCTGAGAAAGTACGTTTGATGGACGATAAGGTTGATAAGATGCAAATTGAGGCATTTAAAAATATCAAAAAGCTGATGGGTTCTCAGCCCGATCACTTGGGATATTTGATGGCACATGTGTTTATCGCACGTCATTTGGAACGGATCGCCGACCACGCCACCAATATTGCTGAAGAGGTAATTTATATGGTGGATGGAGAAATTGTCAGACATCAAAAGCTCTAATGATGA
Organism: uncultured Pseudomonadota bacterium; assembly: GCA_964549175.1. Classification (GTDB taxonomy): domain Bacteria; phylum SAR324; class SAR324; order XYD2-FULL-50-16; family XYD2-FULL-50-16; genus CAZJUM01. Next base: position 10,003 of record CAZJUM010000097.1, read on the forward strand.
TAACACAGTCCTCACATCGATATTGGCTGATGCGAGAAGATTCTAAAATCACTTTTTCAAGATCGTATTGTTTCTTTCCTGTGGTTTCAAAACACTCAGGGCAATATTTCTCGTAACTGTTCAGCTAATTTCTCTCTGGTGGCTCCGTAGTCTCGAAGAGCTATGGAGTCTGTATGATTTTACCTTAAGACTCCGCAAGGCT
>CAZJUM010000098.1:0-10090 GCA_964549175.1 uncultured Pseudomonadota bacterium
TTCCCATACGGTCAAGGCATTTGGGCTGTCATAGGCATAGCCTGCTTCAAACCCTAATACACCATATTCTGACAAATGTGAGTTATAAACGTGAAATGGTGCTTGGTTTGGATTGATGTGCTTGAGGGGAATATACTTTTCTTCGGAGTCTTCAATGGTCAGCACGGCATGACGGTGCGAAAATGTACCGCGACCACAGTCCTGGCCGCTAAGTCTTACCGGAAATCCTTCCTGGACTAAGCTGGCATAAGCCAATAGTTCACCGAGAGCCCAATTAATTATCCTTTTTTCATGATATAAGGTATGACGATCTGTGATTAATCGTTTGGTTTTATTAAAGAATTTTTTATCTCCCGGTAGCTGATTCATGGTGTTGAACAATTGATCCAGCACTTCTTGATCCACGCCAGTCAGAGGAGACATCAGAAATTCATTGTCCACTGATCGTCTAAGCCCTTTCCAGTTCCCGCCTATAACCGGAAGATCGGAATGGTCTCGTTGCTTCGCCAAATCGAAGCACTCATTCAATGTCTCAGTGATCCTTGTTTTAATGCGGGAAGGTATTTGAGGATCCATTAACTCATGATCCGAAAGGTATTTGGAATAGATCTCCAAGGGATTGGGATGGTTGGCGATAAGTTTATATAAGAGTGGTTGTGTGAACCGTGGTTCATCACTTTCGTTGTGACCGTGTTTTCGATATCCCATGATATCAATGAAAACGTCACGATGGAACTTTTGTCGAAACTCCATTGCCAATCCGATGGTATAAACCACCGCCTCAATATCATCCCCATTCACATGAAATATAGGAGACAAGGTCGTTTTTCCGACATCGGTGCAATAAGTACTTGATCTTCCTTCTCGTGATGTTGTGGTAAATCCCAACTGGTTGTTCAAAATGATGTGCACGGTTCCGCCGGCTTTGTATCCTTCCAACAGTGACATCTGCAGCACCTCATATACGACCCCCTGTCCCGCGATTGCCGCGTCGCCATGGATCAGAATAGGGACTACTTTGTCAAGATCCCCGCCATAGGTATTATCTAATCGGGATCGTGCTTTACCAACGACAATCGGGTCCACGGCTTCCAGATGTGAGGGGTTCATGCTGAGACTGACATGAACCTCTTTACCGGTGGGCGTAATGACTTCGTTGGAATAGCCCAAGTGGTATTTAACATCACCCACAAAACTTGCTTCGTCATACCCAATGCCTTTGTATTCGAAAAAGATGTCGGTAAATGGCTTACCCACGACATTGGCCAGCACATTGAGGCGACCACGATGAGCCATGCCGAGAATGCAGCATTCAACACCCAATTCCGCTCCGGAGTCGATTACAGCGTTAATAGCGGGAATTATAGCTTCGACGCCCTCAAGCGAAAAGCGCTTTTGACCGATAAATCGCTTGTCCATGAATTGTTCAAAAAGAACCGCCCGAGTCAGGCTCGTTAAAATCCGATCTCTCTGAGCTTCTGTGAAAGAAGGTTTGTTTTTCGCGGCCTCCATCCTTGTTTGCAGCCATTCGACTAATTCCGGTTTGCGAATATATTTAAATTCCGCGCCTACAGAATGGCAATAGGTTTCCTCCAAATGGGCAATGATATCGTTTAGTGTTGATGACCCGATGCCAATCTCATTGCCGGCTTGGAATACAACACTTCGGTCCTCGTCGCTTAGTCCAAAATATTCTGGGGTAATCAGTGGTGTATACTGAGATCTGGAACGAACAGGGTTGATTTTGGTGAAGAGGTGTCCGCGAACCCGATAAGCTTCGATCAATTTTAAAACTTTGTCCTCATTTCTAACCACTTGACAGGATCGACTGCAGTGTTCACCACTATCCAAACCAAATTTATATCCGGCAAAAAACATCCGCCATGATGTATCGATAGTGGTTGGATCTTCCTGATATTTAAGGAACATGGTATCAATTATGGCCGGATCGGCATTATCGATAAAGGAATAATCTTTCATCTTAGCCTGTAAGTGCAATAGATTCTCGCGAGAATGGATCAAAAATGTGTCAGAGCATTAAAAATAACTACGGGAAACCATCTAAAAATCGTCCTCATTATGCCTTAAATAGCGAACGCAAATAGCTATGTAAAATCCCACCGTTTTTATAGTACTCAATCTCAACCGGCGTATGCAGGCGGCAAATAAGCTCAGTTTCCCGGTCACCAAATTTGAGGATTAAAATCTGACCTGGTTGGAGCGCATCATTAATACCCAGAATTGAGAATGTTTCTTTACCTGTGATGCCTAATTGTTCTGCTGATTCAGTCTCTTTAAATTGTAAAGGAAGAACCCCCATTCCAACCAAATTGGAGCGATGAATGCGTTCGAAGCTTTTCGCAATCACCGCCTTGACCCCCAATAAATAAGTTCCCTTGGCCGCCCAATCCCGTGAAGACCCAGTGCCATATTCAGCTCCGGCGATGATGATGAGGTTTTTTTGATCGGCTTGATACCTTTTTGACGCGTCATAAATAGGCAATAACTCGCCAGTTGGATGATAAATTGTATATCCCCCTTCTTTATCGGGATTTAGCAAGTTTCGTAATCTGGTATTGGCCAGTGTGCCCCTGACCATTACCTCATCGTTGCCTCTCCGTGAGCCGTAAGAATTAAAATTTTTTGCCGTGACACCATGAGATTTTAAATAAACTGCGGCGGGAGAATCCTCAGCAATAGAGCCGGCCGGAGAAATATGATCAGTGGTCACTGAGTCACCCAGCAATGCCAGTACTGACGCATCGGTAATTTCCGCCAAAGGAGCAATATCCGCTGATATGGTATTGAAAAAGGGGGGATTACGAATATAGGTGGATTCTTCATCCCATTCATAGACAAGGCTCTCCGCGGTTTGAATGGCGTTCCATAAAGGAGCGGCCGAATCGGGATTTTGATATTGGGCTAAATACATCTCGGGAGTAATCACTGATTTGACAGCGTCAACTTCCGCTTGTGTTGGCCAGATATCGCGCAAAAATACGGGGTCCCCATTCTGATCGCTTCCCATCGGTTCATTTAAAAGGTCAATGTCCATCCGTCCGGCAATGGCATAGGCGACTACCAACGGCGGACTGGCTAGGAAGTTGGCTTTCACCAGCGGGTTTATTCGACCTTCGAAATTTCGATTCCCGGATAGCATCGATACGACCACCAGATCGTTTTCTTTAATCTGTTTTTCGATCTCTGGCGGCAGAGGTCCTGAATTGCCAATACAGGTTGTGCAACCATATCCGACCGTATGAAATCCCAAGGCGTTTAAAGGTGCCATTAATTTCGATTTCTCAAGATAGTCGGAAACCACACCTGAGCCCGGAGCAAGCGATGTTTTCACCCAGGGTTTGGTTGCCAGTCCTTTTTCTGTAGCTTTTTTAGCCAGCAATCCTGCCATAACCATCACCTCGGGATTACTGGTATTCGTACACGAAGTAATGGCCGCGATCACTACGGAACCATTTGCAAGTTTTGGATGAGTCGTATTTATTGCTTCCGAAACGCCAAAACCTCCTTCGGATACGGGTTTGTTTAAAACGGACACCCATTGCTCTTTGGATTCGGTCAGGGCCAAGCGATCTTGCGGTCGTCTGGGGCCGGCTAAAGAAGGCACTACCAAAGCCAAATCCAATTCCATGATATCAGTAAACTGAGGATCGGGTGTGGTATCGGTTCTAAAAATGCCTTGGGCTTTTGAATAAGCCTCCACCCGATCAATGAGCTCCTGAGTGCGACCTGTGGCTTTAAGATAGCTTAGGGTTTCCTGATCAATAGGAAAGAAGCCCATCGTGGCACCGTACTCCGGTGCCATATTCGCGATAGTAGCGCGATTAGCCAGGCTCAGAGCCGATAAGCCGTTGCCATAGAACTCAACAAATTTTTCAACGACACCTTTTTTCCGTAACAATTGAACGATTTTCAATACCAGATCCGTTGCGGTTGTTCCCGATTTTAGAGCGCCTGTTAGTTTGAATCCGATTACTTCCGGAATTTTCATATAGATAGGCTGACCGAGAATGGCGGACTCGGCCTCAATGCCACCAACACCCCAACCCATAACACCCAATCCGTTAATCATGGTGGTGTGGGAATCGGTTCCAACCAATGAGTCCGGAATTAAAACACCATCCCTGATTTGAACTACCTTAGCTAAATACTCCAAATTGACTTGATGGATAATCCCAATTCCGGGAGGAAATACTTTTAAATTCTCAAACGCGTACTGACCCCATTTTAAGAATTCATAACGTTCATTATTGCGCTCAAACTCCAAATCCATATTTTTTCGCAGTGCGTTTGACGAACCGAAATAGTCAACCTGGACGGAGTGATCAATAATCAAGTCAACGGGAATAAGCGGATTGATTTTAGCGGGGTCACCTTTCATTGCCGCAACCGCTGATCTGAGCGAAGCCAAATCCACTAGTGCCGGAACCCCTGTAAAATCCTGAAGTACAACCCGGGATGGCTTGAAGGGAATATCCTTTTCAAAACAAGTGAGTGAACCCCAATTTGTCAGATTGTTTAAATCTTGCTCACGGACTGTTTTGCCATCTAAGTTGCGAAGAATTTGCTCCAATAAAATCTTAATTGAAAATGGTAATTGATTAATCGATCGTTTTGCTGTCTTTTCCAGTTCTTCCAGACTAAAATAGCTAAACCCGCTTCCTTTAATATCAAGTTTTCTTTTCATATTGGTATGTTACTTTGATGTTTGTTTGGCCTCAAATTCGGACTTGTTACATCGTTAATATAGTATTCTATATTCTAAAACAACGTGAGATTTTTTAAAACCGATTTATATCCGGATATCTTGTAAATCATTTAAAACAATAAATCCAATCAAAAGCGAATAACAGCTCTTGTTGGCCTTGGATCTTAGGAAAAACATAATCATAGCGTATTCTGGAATATTTGATATTTCTTATCGACAGATTTCTGAAACGAAGCCAACCTTTGCCATTGGGTTCATTTTAAATGATTAAAATCAAACCGGAGAGAGTCAGTCTGTCATTTCGAGGGAAACAGCTTTCAGAAGAAATGGCTGGATTGATTGTTCGACTGAAAAAGCATTATGACAAAGTACGGAAAAGCGAAACGCGTACAAAACAGAACATCGACATCGTCTCGGAAATAATATCCGGGAGCTAAAACTATCGGACAAAGAAATCGGGAAATTGTCCAAACAGATTTTAGAGCGGCTTCGAACCAGCAATATCGATGGAATCATCGATAAAAAGTGGTTTAAATCGGAGAAAATATCAATATATTCTTGATGTTTTGATCCCAGCAACCTAATGTTTCCTAGAAGCTAAACTTATTTTCTTTTGACAACAAAAAGGAGTATCCTATGATTCCAAAAACACTAGCTCTCTGGTTCCTTTTTATGATTTTTACGGGTTCAGCCTTAACTGCGGGCAATGAAAAGTCTGTTAACAGTCCGCATTTGTTTCAAAAAGGTAAGCTGACGGTGGCCACCGGTGAGCCTGTTTATCCTCCCTGGATGATGGATGATAACCCGGCGGGTGGCGTAGGGTTTGAAAATGGTTTGATCTATGCTTTGGCGAAAAAGCTCGGCTTTAAAAGAGAAGACGTGGTTTGGGTTCGACAGACATTTGATCAGGGAATCGCACCCGGGAAAAAACCCTATGATTTTAACCTCCAGCAATATTCGGTAACCGAAGCACGCCGCAAATTCGTGACCTTTTCCATGGTATACTACAAGCCTGAGAAGTCAGTTGTGGCATTACCGAAAAGTGGTATCTCAAAAGCCAAAACATTTAAAGATCTGAGAAAGGCGCGTTGGGGAGCAACCATCGGTACAGCTGACCTTGATTATATTGAAAAGATCATTGGGAAAGAAGACATTGCCGTTTATAATGATCAGGCAGCAACATTTCAGGCTATTTTAAGTAATCAAATTGACGCGACAGTTATCTCACTTCCCACCGCGTTATTCGTCACGGCCGTGCAGGTTCCGGAGGCAAGCATCGTTGCTATTCTTCCCCATGACCCCAAGGACTTAGGCCATGGTCTTATCTTTGAAAAAGACAATCCTCTGGTTGAGTGGATCAATGAGGGATTGGAAGCCATCATTGCCGATGGTGTTGTCGCTGATTTGACATCAAAATACCTGATTGGTAGCAGTGCGATCCCGGAGATTTCCGAGTGACGAATAAACGCTCTGCCCCGTCTCGCAAGATGGGGCGCAAGACAAAATTTCGTGACCGATACCTACCCACCATTATCAGCGTCACCAGTGTTATCGCTGTATTTCTGTTGATTCGCTCCGCCGTGGTCAAGGCTGAGCAATGGCCCAGAATCAAAGCCCAGTTTTTTGATCTTGATGCCATCATCGAGGTCTTTCCTAAGGTTCTTCACGGCTTTGGCATCAATATGGCGGTGTGGTCGGTTTCACTCGTTTTGATCGCCATATGGGCGCTTTTTTTGGCTGTATTTCGCTCATTTCAAGGATCTTGGTTTGCCCCTTTGAAGGTGTTTTCGGTGGTATATATTGATCTCTTTCGCGGATTGCCATCATTACTGCTGGTTTTACTTTTCGGCTTTGGAATCCCAGCTCTTCAAATTCCCGGCCTTCCCAACAATAGTCTATTTTGGGGAGCCGCAGCAATGATCGCCAGCTATTCTGCGTATGCTGCCGAAGTCTATCGATCCGGAATAGAAGGGGTGCATGATGGGCAAAAAGCGGCGGCAAAGGCATTGGGCTTGTCACAAATTCAAACTTTACGTTTTGCGATCTTACCCCAGGCAATTCGTAACGTATTACCATCACTGCTTAACCTTGCCGTGGCATTGCAAAAAGATGTCGCCTTATTGAGTGTGCTGGGTGTTCGAGACGCTGTACGGGAAGCACAAATATATACAGCGCGAACATTCAATTATTCCTCCTTAATTGCAGCTGCTCTTTTGTTTTTGGTGACTTCGATCCCATTGGCTCGATTTACAGATTACCTAACCAAAAAAGACCAGGAACGAAGACTTCAGATAACGGTATAAACGTCTAAAATCAAAATTGAGAATCTGACAAAATTCCAGGGCGATAAGCTAGTGCTTGATAATGTCCGTTCGGAAATTGAAGAGCATGAACTGGTTCAACTGATTGAATATATACTCTCAATGACATGATTGTATTTTTACCCACAAATTCCGGTGATGATCCCATATGCTTACGAGTGTTACGGGTCATATAGTAACTATTTCGGCGGGTTTCTTGAGATTTGAAATGTTTTTAATAAGTAACTGTTCAGCTAATTTCTCTCTGGTGGCTCCATAGGCTCGAAGAGCTATGGAGTCTGTATGATTTTACACTAAGACTCCACAAGGCTACGCCATTATGGAGCCACCGTGGGATCCCATATGTTTACGAGTGTTACGGGTCATATAGTAACTATTTCGGCGGGTTTCTTGAGATTTGAAATGTTTTTAATAAACGATAAAAAATATGCCCAGAAAAACCGAAATCATGCCATTGTATGTCGGCAAATTAAGTCAATATAATCACAATATTTTTTTATACCCTCTTTGATTTCATCCAAGCGGATAAATTCATTAGCCGCGTGTGATCTATTTGAGTCACCCGGACCTATTTTGATTGAAGGGATACTTAAGATACACTGATCCGAGGATGTAGGTGAAGCATATGTTTCCAATCCCAGATTGATGCCGACTTTGACCGCTGGGTGATCAGGACTGATAAACGAGGGATTTAGTCTTGTTGAGCGGGGAATTACATCGCATGCGACTTTTGACTTGATGATGTTAAGAATTTCCACATTTGAATATTGCTCATTGGAACGAACATCCACGACAAATTTACATTTCTCCGGCACGATATTATGCTGTATTCCCGCTCTTAGCATTGTAACAGACATTTTTACCGGTCCGAGATATTCTGATAGCTTATTAAACTTATAGCTCTTAAACCAATTTATATCATCAATCGCTTTGTAAATAGCGTTTTCACCTGTATTTTGAGCGGCATGTCCGGCTTTGCCTTTTACCAAACAATCTAAAACTATTAATCCTCTTTCCGCTATCGCCATTTTCATTTGCGTTGGCTCTCCGATAATGGCGAATTCCAATTCCCCCAATTCCGGTAAAATAAGCTCTAATCCGTTTGAGCCGGAAATTTCTTCTTCCGCGGTAAGAGCAAGACATATGTTGTACTTTGAATCACGGATACCATACAATTGTTCGAAACACATAAGCAGTGAAACAACGGCCCCTCCCGCGTCATTGGAACCTAATCCGAATAGCATATCGGACTGAATCACAGGATCAAAAGGATCAAATGAGTAATCCTTGTTGGGCTTTACGGTGTCTACATGGGAATTCAGCAGAATAGTCGGTTTTTCTTTGTCATAATATTTATTTATTGCCCATATATTGTTTTTCTTCCTGGAAAATTTGATGTTCTTTTTTGTAAGAAAAAACTCGATTATTGAAATCACTTCTGTTTCTTGCCCGCTTGGTGAGGGTGTTTTGATCATTAATTTTAATAATTCCACGGCTTCTTGAAATGATTTTTTCATTTTTTAACGCTTAAAAATCAAAATTGTTTATTTCATAAAAATTGGAAATTTGATTGCTGAATATTTTTGAAAATCCCTTTACATCCTCAGCAGACCAACTACTATTCATTTCACCATAGCTGCCGAATTTATTTGACATTAGATCATTATCTGACTCAACCCCCAAAATGTGAAAACGATAAGGGGCCAAAAACACTTTAATTTTGCCATTTACTTGTTTTTGGGTTTGCTCAAAAAAAGCTTCTATATTTCTCATGACCGGTTCTAAAAATTGACCTTCGTGCACACAAGTACCATAAAATATAGCTAATTGGTCTTTTATCAGCAATTGATGTTTCGTTAAAACATGTTTTTCTATCGCGTGATGGGCTTTTATCAGTATCATTGGAGCAGCGGCTTCAAATGCCACCCTACCTTTTATACCGATAATTGTATCACCGACATGCATATCTCTGCCTATCGCATATTGAGAAGCGACTTTTTCAAGAGTCGTAATGCAATGTACTGGATTTGAAAAAGTGTGCCCATCCAAAGCGACAGGTTCACCGTTTTGAAATTCCAGTTCGATTTCTTTTGGTTCTTCATCTTGAAGTTGATTTTGAAAAGCTTGCTCCGGGAGATATTGATCTGAAGTTAAAGTTTCTTTCCCCCCTACCGATATCCCCCAAATTCCTTTATTAATTGAGTATATGGATTTCTCCCAATCATCTTGCACTCCTTTGGATTTGAGGTACTCAATTTCATCTTCCCTGGTGATTTTTAAATCCCTGACAGGCGTTAATATTTGCTTATCGGGACAAAGAACTCGGAAGATTGTATCAAATCTAACCTGGTCATTTCCCGCGCCCGTACTGCCGTGCGCAATATAATCCGCGCCTGTTTCTTTGGCGTATTGAGCGATGGCAATTGCTTGAAATACTCTTTCAGCACTTACAGATAAAGGATAAGTACTGTTTTTCAGCACATTTCCCGCAATCAAGTATTTTATACATTTTTTATAAAGCTCATTGGTTTTATCCAATGTTAGGTGCTTTTTAGAACCTAACCATTCCGCTCTTTGTGTGACCGCGTTTATTTCTTCTTTAGAGAATCCCCCAGTATTAATCAGGATTGTGTAAACATCCAATTCTTTTTCCTCACTGAGATACTTTACGCAAAAAGAGGTGTCCAAACCTCCGCTATAGGCCAGTATAACTCTGTCCATTTTGATTCCTCTTTATTAATGATTATGTATTATTAGCATCCTAATTTGCCAATAATGCCTGTCATCCTCGCGAATGCGGGGATCCAAAAAATCGTTTGGAGCATTCGCATTATATTGTTAGATTCCTACTTTCACGGGAATGACAGGAGCTGATCAAAGAAAATAGGCTGCGAATTGTACGTAATTATATGTATCTATTCAGAACTTATTAAAAAAGTTCATTTTTTACTTGACAAGGTTTTTGACGGATTTTTGTTAATCCGCCTACATTAGACAGTCTACAGAGATTTGGTACGGTAACGGACGATAAAAAGCCTTTATA
>CAZJUM010000099.1:0-10000 GCA_964549175.1 uncultured Pseudomonadota bacterium
TTGTTTGTTATACAAAATTAATTGAAAAACGGTCCGGACAATGGGTCCACTTCATTTATCGTTTTTACATCACATTCGGATATTTCCCGTACCAAATCGGATATTTTCCCCCTACCGTCCTGATAAGTGAGACCGCTTCGGGCTCTCACTTATTGTCCGCCGGACGATAGAGAAATATTTCACCACCGGTCAACGAAACCATTTCGATTTGACAGCCATTGTCCTTTAGATTTTGAATGAGGGAAGCCATTGATCAATGGGTAAGACTTTTTGACTGTGCTTTTTGAGATCTGATATCGCACAGAACGAGCAATTGTTGTAACACAACCCAGTGATAAGAAAACAAATTTTAATTTTCATGGTATCATCTAAAAAAATGAGATTTTGTATAAGAGCAGGTATAATCTGACTTTTGAAAGCATTTCTTATTCTCAAGAAAGGATCTGGCCGGACAATGGGTGCAATGGCAGTAAAGAGAGCAAGTTGTACATTCCTCGGGAGTTGCGAAAAAACTCGATCCCAGAAATTCCTGGAGCATGTCAGACTTCAGAATGTTGTGATAGTCATCGTTCAGTAGGTTTCCGAAACTTTGGCGGTACAATTCACATGGAATCAAATCTCCATTTGATTCAATTCTTACTTTTGCTTTCATCGCCGAACAACTCGATTTTTCGGGTAGGGTGAGCTCTTTTTCTCGTATTAATTGTGACACTAACTGAGCGGTTTTTTGAGGGGCGTAATTGAATTGTTCCTCATTCAATAGGGTCGGAAGAATCAAATTATTGAGACGATAGTGCAAGTCCTGTTCTTTGAACCATTCAATGGTTTTGATAACGCTCTTTGCGTTGTCTTCAGTGATTGATAATTTCAGAACAAACCGCAGCTTATGTTTTCGAAGTTTGGCAATCGTATCCAATACCATTCGATAACTTCCCCTTCGACTTGTGATTTGATCGAATACATTCTCTTCAATGGAATGAAATGAGATTTGAATTTCATTTCTTGCTTTATGTTGTGCTAATAAATTAATCACCTCATCTGAAATATGAAATCCATTTGTTTGGATAAAAAGAAGAACTCTTTTTTTCAGAGTTTCCTGAACAATTGTGGCAATGTCTTTGTGTAACAAGGGTTCTCCGCCGGTTAAGGTAACTACGCGGATATTCTCGGCGTAAAGTTGCTCTAAAATACGGAGATATGAGCTCGAATCCAACTGAGTTTTCTCCATTGCTTTTAGATAGCAAAAATTGCAATTAAAGTTACAGTTTTGTGTGATTTCGATGAATGCCGAGATGGGTCGTTGAAAGTTTGATGCTGTTGTCAGGAGATGCATCATATTTCGACGAGACAGTCTTTTTATTTCTGTTTGATTCGCCAGCCACCCTCTGTCTATCAAAGGAATTACATGTTTTGCCAAGCTGTTTGGAAGACACTCATTGGATGAATTCCATAATCGGGATATGGCTTCATACTGATTAATATCGATGAATTTTGCCTGATTGCTTTCATGATGGTAAATCGCATAGTATCGTCCAAAATTAAACAGAACCTCTTCGTCATGAAATTTTAGATTTTGAGTTTTAGTCTCCATACGTGATTTCTTTTTTGCGATTCGTCCAGGTTGAAGTTAAAACAAACAAGGCAGCAAATGCAGCAATTCCTGATGAAGCAAGAAAAATAAGATCTGTCGGAATAATAGCGGAAATAAAGAGGAACGCCCCGGGAAACAAAAATGACAGCTGCTCAATGATTTGATTTAAGGTGCTGATTCGAACACGATCTTTGTTTTGTATTCTGGACTGGATTATTGTTGAAATTGAGACAATCAAAACGTTTAGGGCAATTCCCAGTAAAAGAAATACTCCGAAAACAACCACTTTCAGCGGAAAAACGTATAGTATCAAATATAGTACGGAAAAAGATCCCAGTGTAACAATTGATATAAAAACCAGGTTCAATCGCTTTACATAATTAATAATAAAGAAGCCCGAAAGAATAGCTCCAAGAGCTTCAAAAACCAGATAATTAGGAAGGTTTCTAATTGAATCTTTCAATACATCGACCAAGTAGATGGGAAAGAAAAAGTTCGCTATTCCAAATATAATTCCTATTGGTATGGAGCAAACTATAAACGTCTTCAAAATGTAGTCATTTCTAATAAGGAGAAATATCTTCCGATACTCTTTTGCAATCCCTATTAATTTTTTTGGTTTTTCAAAAACTTCACCCTCTTTTCCATTGACTGTCAGGATAATGAGAAATGACATCAAATAACTCAGCATGTTCAGTAGGAAAAAGTAATATGGGGCAAGGTATATGAGTAAAAAGGCAGTCAAAGGCAAAATTGAAATTTTTGTCAAGTTCCTTACGGATGAACTCACCGATGCTAAAATGGGGTAATGCTCTTTGGGGGTGATGTTGTAGTATAGCACATTACAGCTCCCTGCATTGATCATTCCGAATGTTGTCATGAGGAAAGCAACTACATAGTAGTAGTATTCATACTGACAAACCAGAATACTCCCCACCAACAGAAATTGGGCTGCATCACAGATCAGCATAAGTCGTTTCTTATTATATTTAGCGATTATTTCAGCAACAATCGTTGAAAGTATTAGCATTGGAACTGCTTCAAAAAACAATATTTTGCTAAAGCTTGAGACATCTGATTTTTCCAATAACACATATAGAGGAAGTGCTGCCTGAAATGCCCGATCTCCCACATTGGAGATAGCAAAGGCACTGAGAAGCCTTCGGACTTTTTTTAACGCATAAATTTTTTGGATATTTCGGAAAAAATCAATTCTCATAGGAAACTGCTTCCTTCAATGTATTATGAATGGCAAAAGCTAACTCACAGAATTCATACGCCGGTGTGGTGTTGTCTCCACCTGCTTTTTGGGAAACTGCCGGACAAAATGAGTCGGAACAATAATGAGACGCTTCACATTCCTTACATTTGGATGGGATTGTGAAAAATTTCTCTTTCAGGGGAATTAAAATATCCTTATTAAATAACTCTTTCAATGGAGTCTGTTTTAAATCGCCATATCTCAAAGGTACAGCTGCACAAGCAGTTAAGTATCCCTCTGCGTCGATTGTGTATCCATGCTTTCCACCACTACAATCAGGAATTCTATTTTTGTTATGAAACTGCGGATACTTCTTTTGAATTTCGACGAATAGTTGAGCAAGTTGATGGCGGTTTAACTTGATATCCGAACATGGTATTTTATCTAGGTTTTCATAGGGTATAATGCCGTATCCAAATCCTAGCTGGAATCCATTATTAACTACAAAATCTATTACTTCCAATGCTCCTGTCAGATTTTGATTTGTCACTGTCAGTGAACAACGAATTGGAATCTTGTATTTTTTGGATATGCGTAAGAATTCCATTGTCTTTAAAAAACTTCCCTGGCTTCGAGTGAGCTGATCGTGCAGTGCTGAGTCCATTGAAAACAATGTAGTACTGATCAAATTAATGTTGTTTCATCGACGAGAGTGCCGTTGGTAAAAATGGAGACGATTATGTTTTTATGTTGTAAATAGTCTAAAATTTCAAAAACATCCTTTCTGATAAAAGGTTCACCACCAAAAATCTCAAGCAAAAAAGTACCTGCTGCACTAATATTATCAATAAGTTTGAAAATAGAATCGGTTGATAAAGATGAAGCCCCAAACCGCTTCCTGTCGGCGAAACAATAAAAGCACTTGTGGTTGCACCTGGTTGTCACAAAAAACTTGGCCTTAAAAGGAAATATCATTTCATCTAAACACGCGAATGCATCCTGATTGCTCAAAACCTCGCCATCCTTGAAAATTTCAAGTTTGCCACTAATTGAATAATATTTGATTTTGCCCCAATTAAAAGTCCGTGTTACGATCATGGGATTTTATCTCCGTTCTGTATTAGAAAAATAGGTTTGAATTTCCTTATCACCATCAGTAAACAATATCTGAAAACTATTATTCTCCACAAAGCGGCTAGTGATATATTGAATGATTAGCTCAAGTGTAATCTTCTTGAGATAGTGATCAACACTCTCCGGCGGAATTTCAGAACGATATAGACAAAACTGAACAAAACGAGCGTGGTGATCGTGGATTCTTTCGTCTTTAAGCTGATAAACAATCGAAAAGTTATTTTTCAATATTTCAAATTCGAGCGAATTAAACGGATCCGACACTAGCTTTTGTATCGATTCCTGAATTGAATCGATTAAAAGCTCACACTCAGTTCTGGGTGCAATCCCCCCTAGCATAATCATACCGATTCCCGGGTAAAAACGATTGGTGCAAATTGGATCATAGATTCCGACTTTCCGGTTTTTCAATGCTGACTGAAAAGGTGAGCTTTTGAGTCCCCCTAAATATAAAGTAAGTAATTCCACCATCAGTTTTTCCAGTACTGTCATTTCAAAAAATCGAAACCCATAAATTACAGCGTAATGCTTACTATCCTTGGGCAAATTTCCTTCTGTGGCGCGTAGTGCTCCAGTCGTTTATTGGTACTCGAAGGCTGTCGCAATTTTTTGCTTTGATAAGTCATCGAGTTTTAGAGGAATATCCTCAAATTGATTTTTAATGAAATGATCATACTCCTGCACCTCCTGAAAGGTTGTTCTTTCAAGCTTTGCCTGATACCTCCGATTGGAATATCGAATGGGTTTCTTCCAAAACAAAGAGCCGTTGCATACTGAAATAGATAGGGCTTCAAACGTCGATTGTCAGATAATCCTATCTCGCTCAAAACACGCTTTTTTTCTAATTTGAAGCAGTCCTCGTTAATAGCCGCTCGAATTATAACATTCAGAAACTCCGTTATCTGTTCAACCTGGTCACCACTCGAAATCATGAAAAATGAAACATAATGTGAATTGGTGTTGGCATTGAATCGAATCCCTCTTTCATAAATTTCTCTTGCAATAGCAGAAACAGTAGGAGTTCGTTCCAGGTTTGACATCATATGCTCCCAAAGATGTGCCAGTCCAATAATGGGATTGTCATTGTAGGCACCATGTGCGAAGACCAAACTGGAAATCGAGAGTCCGCTTGCGGACTTCCTTTGAAACAATTGGACAGGGGGTTCATAATATATTCATGATTTAACGATTTTTATCTGCGAATGTTTTTTGTTAGTGCGATTGATTCCAAGCAGTTACCCATTAGAATGGAAACGCATATTTCCCCGCTATCGATGGGGAGATTTTCGCACGAGCTCACTTGCGTAACGGATAGAACTGGCACTTGAACCATAGATTGTAATTTTTTGAGATCTGCCATGTTTATCAAAGTAGAAATACGGCACCTGATATCCAATCTCATATCGAGTTACTTTATTTCCGTAATTTAAAATATGGTTTCCACTAAAGTCCTTCGCTCCTACAGCGATCACATTACTGTAATTCGAAGGATAGTGACCGAAATAATCCAGGTTAATATTGCTGTTGCCAGCTGAAGCTACTAAAGCAATATTATTATACTTCGCAATATTGATCATTTTTCTAAAATAATCAGAACACAAAGTATCGCCAAAACTCATATTAATTACAGAGACATTTTTATTGAGTAAGGTATAAATCGCTTTGGTGATATCCTCGTCGTTGAGATATACCATCTGACCACTTGCAGATTGTTGAGTGACGGCGATATAGTGAATAAGGGTATTCCTGGAAGAACCTTTTCGGGACAACAACAATATATTTAGCTCCATGATAAGTACCGATGGCATTGATTTCTTTTTCAATAAATGGACTTAAGATACCTGGTGCAATGCTCGAAATTGCATCATGGGTTGAAATTGATGCCTTCATTTGAATGGGTAGTGCAGTGTCGATAATACCCAAACTGGATTTTCTTGAAGTATGATGTTCTATAGATTTTTGATGTTCCTGAATTTCTTTTTTGGTGTGTTTATTTGTAGAAATCAGTTTCGAAAAGGTTTTAATATGCGTATTATTTTTTAGTAAAATCATATCACGACCGGATATCAGCAAAGACTGAGAACCAATGGGCAAATAGGCGGAAATTTCAGAATGATGGGTGTTAAACTGTTCTCCCCGTAAAATTGAAGCTTGTAGTTGCTCGAAATTGATAGTCACTAAACCCGCACAAGACCTATATAAACTGGAGCTAGATCCGGAATGCTCGTGCAAGTAGCTTAAACCGTAATTGTAATAAGATGAATGCGAATCCTGACAGATGATATATTCATTTTTGGTAGGGGTTTGAAATTTCCGAGTCATTGATTCATTTTTCGCGCTTGAAAGATAGATCATGTGATCATCAGCGGCAATGGCCACATCACTTTTCAGGGAATATGCCGTATGAATTTCCTTTTTTTGGATGCCAAGGGGAAAATTGACTTCCCCATTTTCCCTTCTGGTTTCTATAACTCCTCGATTTGTCGCAATAAGATATCTACCTTCATCGGCAAAAACCGAGTGAACCGACAAATCACCAATATCATGGGTTAATTTCTGAAAAAGAAGTTGACTCGGAATAACATCTTTCGCATAAACGCAGATTGTTCCGCTAACTAGCAAAAAAGCTAAAAACAGTCGTCTCATGAAGCAATTAGGCTGATTGAGGACTTAAAGATGTACGCTCTTGAACCATTTGATAGGTCAACAATGTTTTTGAACAAAAATCTTTAGGAAGTCGCCATCTATCACCGCCCAAGTTAGGATAATCCGCCGGACATGAATCACATTTCTCTGGTCTGAAAAAACTCCGTTCAATTGCTTGCTTATACTCTGCGCTATTTATTAAGTGTGATAGGCCCTTCGCAACCGCGTTCCCAACAACTTCACGATTTCGTACACAGACAATCAAGTTGCCTTCGGAATCCAGTTGAAATACGTGTTCCCCCCCCATAGCAGGGTGAACTCCAATTGAGCCCGGGTGTCTTTACAATAGCATCACTGGTCAGTTCCGCGCATCTCTCGTCAGTGATTCGAAATCTATGATACTTCGTATTTGAAACATCTTCCGGAAGGTATTCAGGGTGTACCAAAATTGACGTACGTCCTTGAACACCCAGCTTCCCACAAAAAGAGCGAAACCTATGGTAGGTATCAGAGTTTTCTTTGGTCAACGTCATCGTCAGGCAAATGGTGAGTTTTTGCTTTTGACACTTTTCGATAAACTGTAACAATTTCTTGAATGCACCATTTCTAACTGCCAAACGATCGTGCTGCGCCTCAACCGGAGATAACAATGAAATATCGATGCGTTGCGGCTCTACTTGATGGAGTGTTTCAAATACTTCATCTCGAATATGAGTACCGTTTATAATAATGTGGTTTTTAATTCCAAGATCGTTTGTATGTTTCAGCATTTTTGGAAAATCAGTGCGTGAGAAAGATTCACCACCGGTCCAGATCACCAGTTGAGTCCCAAGTTCCCTCATCTCCGCTAGAATTTTAACTACAAGCTCCAGAGGAAGGTGTTCTGTCAATTTTGCATTGTCGGCAAAGCAATGATAGCAGTTGATATTACACTGATTCGTGATATCTCACTTTACCACAATGGGTAGTGGGAAATAGTCCTTCAGATAATTTTTAAACTGACCTTCTCGAATCAGTCCTTCGTCCGTTTTTAGAAATAGACCATCCTGATTGATCAAAAACTCACCAAAGGGGAAAGGAGATTTTTTTGGTTCCAAACGCGTCATTGTTTATCCCGTTGATACTAAGGGTGTCACCTCAGGGTTTGAGAATTGTCTCTTTCGACCTCTTAAATTCCTTTGAGGCCAATTCGGGCATCCTTTTCTTAACAAAGATGACACCAACATGATCATGTGTTAAAAAAAATGAGTGTTAGCTCAATCTAGCATCTACAGTTGCATACCGGACCTAAAGGACCGAGAAACCCGGGCTCAGCATAAAACTCTTCGTTTTCGGATTCAACTTCCACAGTATGGTCAAGATGCAACTCTTCGGATTGAGTATTTTTATTTTTTTCCATCGTATTTCTCCAAATTGTGATGAAATTTCCCCTTGGCAAAAAAGAATTTTGAAAAGGATAAGGGGATTAAATTCCTTTTTCAAAACTAGTATAAAGTTCTGTAAATAATATTTTATTTAGTCCCTATTCAGGTTAAAACCACCGCCTTTGGGCGGTCAGATTTATCTTTTAAGCCTTTTATGTTATTTTCGTACCTCAATTAACAGGAGGTGCGATGGAGTATCGTTATGGAAGTCATACCGTTTTTAAGATTCAGTATCATTTTGTATTTGTCGCAAAATATCGCTACAAGATTTTAACTGGCGATGTAGGACTTAAAACGCGCGAGCTGATTCGCCAGACTTGTGAAGCCTTTGAAATACAAATCCTCAAGGGAGTAGTGAGTTCTGGTCATGTGTACATTTTTGTATCCGCTCCTCCAAACATGGCATTCAGTGAAATTATGCGGAGAATAAAGGGTAGAAGCTCTGCCAGACTTTTTGAGAGCTTCCCTGATCTCCAAAAACGATATTGGGGCCGCCATTTTTGGGCTCGTGGGTATTTTTGTGTTACTTCTGGCGAGGTAACTAACTCAATGATAAAAGAATATCTTGATCATCACTTTGAAGCTGAAGGGATGATAATTTTCTGACTGAATCTTAAAATATGGGCCATCAACGGGTCTTTGACCCGTATCTGGACTTTAGCCCTTTATTTAAACCACCAGCTTTAGCTAGTGGTTGTTTAGTCCTATTTACGCAAGTTTTATTCCATAGTCGGCAACAAAGCGGACAATTATGCTTTGGCTTGTTCACTATTGATTTCAGATCGACGTTCAGTATTCTTTGTCCCGCATCGCTTTTGTAGGTATTAAGTAATCATTTCGACATTCAAAGAGTCCGGTTAATTCGATCATTCATGTTTTGTATTGATTTCCTGTATTACTCATTTCGAGTATAATACATTTTCTGTATTGCTTTTGTGTTAAAGGATACAGGGTAAAAATGCTTGAAGAGTAATCAGTTTGACAAAGGTTTTACTGATCTCACACGGTGAACCGGTATCGATATCGTCCCATTAATCGTTACGTATATGTCGTTTATCGGCTCACAAACTTCCACAACAATATCGATATCAATCATCTCCTTCCCCATCCCCCAACTCGGAACAAACACAATCATAGAAATGAAGCCAATCGTCCCATTTGAAAATTTGAAAAACTGAATGAGGCGTTTGAAAATTTGAAAAACGCGACATCAATATTAAATCAATTGGCAAATTTCCCGCTATGTCTCCAAAATTTAGTGTTTTGGGATGATTAGATAAATCAATAAGTTTTGTTTAAACATTCGGCAAAAGAAAGGGTAAAGCAACAAACTATACGCAGCAAAATCTATCTCGGATTCACACTAAATATCTGGTCAACCATAAACTGCCGCATAAAAAATTGTTACCGCCACATCGCTCTGCTTTTCACGATGACACTCATGTTTGAATATCATTTGCGAACGACATTTGATAAAAAACTTAATTCAAATCCGGAATAGGACCCAAGTCGTCTTTCTATTAACACTGGTAGGACCTTAATCCTTAAGAAACCTCCCGCGCCCATTCATTGTTTTAGCATGTAAATTGAATGAATCCCATTAAATACTCCCAGTGCTCGTATTTCGCACGGAACACTTATTGCGAAAAATATAAGGTGCTGATAGGAAAGTTAATCAAATGATTATAGACTATTTTTGTTCAGCTCCATGAGCAAGATTAGTAGCCTGCCGGATTCAAATCAAGGTTCATGAGCTGAGCTCACATTGCGTTATTCGCGGTTACAACAATCGATAAAAAGGTGCTTTTCCACTTATTGCAAACGAAAAGCTGCTTATATCGATGTTTTTGACGAGATAGGGGATAAAATCGAAAAAGGAGGGAACAAATGAAAAATGAAAATCGATGTGGTCTAAAACAAAGGATTTTGCTGTGCCTAAACACATTTCGAAAAAGAGTTATAGTTGATTCTTGTGTTTGAGAGTGAAGTGGCGTACCCCTTTGT
>CAZJUM010000100.1:0-9913 GCA_964549175.1 uncultured Pseudomonadota bacterium
GAAAGGGATATTGCTGCTTAACTTTTTTGAACACAACATTTGACTATATCTCTGAGGAAAACTTCAATTCACAAAGTATTTTTTTGCTTTAGGGTAAACGGGTAAGGTCAAAGACTTGTGAATATTAAGTAAATCCTCAGAAGTTATCGCTTAAGGCTAGATATTTCGATCAGGGGAAACCCATTACCGGCTGGGAGGTGCAAGATGTTTATTGGAATTCTTCTTTTTTATCCAATGTCTGAACAAAAACTCGTAATGCATTGATATAAGAGGATTGAGGAAAATCAATGACCAATCGGATTGAAAAAGATTTTGCGGATTCCGGAAGCAAAAAAGTTCGGTTAGCGCATTATGTTTCCTGATTATCTGCTATTAACATCCTAAATTTGCCAATAATGCCTTTCATCTCGCGGATGCGGGGATCCGGTTGATTTTGTCCGCTTTTCAGCCATTTTGTTTCTGTCATCCCCACGGATGCGGGGATCCGGATTATTTAGAATTACTTGGGAACAGTTCTTATTCGCCATCCCCGCGAATGCGGGGAGCCGGAAAACCATTTGGTTTCTTAGACTTTTATTGTTAGATTCCCATTTTCGTGGGAATGACAGGGGTGATCAAAGAAAAAAGGCTACGAATTGTACATAATCAGTTTGTGTTTTTGTAATGTATTCTCAATTTTCGAGACCCATACGAAGCGGCTCAGTAAAGGAAAAGAATGACTGTTTATCAATTGAGTAAAAAATTATGGTTTCCGGATCCCAGGAACGCGGAACCGGAAGGTCTCCTCGCTTTTGGAGGGGATCTAAGTCCCCGCAGGGTGCTTCTCGCTTATCAAATGGGGATATTTCCGTGGTACTCTTCCGGTCAACCTATCTTATGGTGGTCTCCCAACCCTCGACTGGTACTATTCCCAAACGAAATGCATATTTCAAAAAGCCTCAAACGCGTTATTAAATCTAAAAAGTTCACTATCACATTTGATACCCGTTTTACTGATGTTATTAGCTATTGTGCTGATGTTCCTCGCAAAGATGAAAACGGCACTTGGATTACCGATGATATGATCGAGGCCTATAGCCACCTTCATGAGCAAGGATTTGCCCATTCGGTGGAGGTATTTTTAGAAAATGAGTTGGTGGGGGGATTGTATGGAATTTCACTGGGTAAGTCTTTTTTCGGTGAATCTATGTTTAGTCTTCAAAACAACGCGTCTAAAGTAGCTCTGGCCGCTCTGACCGATCTTGTAAAACAATGGGAATTTGATTTCATTGACTGCCAATTACCCACTAATCATTTGAAAGGTCTGGGTGCCATCGAGATTCGTCGTGATCGTTTTCTGTCTTTATTATCAATCACTAAGCGGACTCCTACACGTCAAGGAAAGTGGACCAACGAGGCAAGCTTAAGTTTGGGATTGTTTAATTGATTTTTGACTGGTGAAGTTCTATCAGGATCAGTTCCGTATCTCCCTCCTTAAACCTTAATAAATAATAGGGTGACTCTCCGGCCAAAGTAAAACGGAACTCCGTTTTTTCATTGGGTAACAATTGCTTTACTAAAAATGAGGTCGGTTTAATCAAAAGTTGAACGGCGGGAACGCGACCAAACGGGGTGTCAAGAGTGAGTTCCTTTTCTTTGATGGTATTAACACCAATTTGGCTCAGGGTCAGAGGCAGGTGTTTTTTTTCCAACTCAAAAGCCATTAAGGGCAAATATAGGGTAAATCGGTGGTTTTTCTTATCTTTTAGTAAGTCAGATAGTTGTTTTTGCAGATACAACGCAATCACTTCAAAAGGTACCAAATCAGCTTCCATATCAACGGAGAAGAATTTTTTTTCTTCCTTATGAACGATATAGCTATGAATTTCATCGCCTTCAAAATGATCGTGA
This sequence comes from uncultured Pseudomonadota bacterium, assembly GCA_964549175.1. Classification (GTDB taxonomy): domain Bacteria; phylum SAR324; class SAR324; order XYD2-FULL-50-16; family XYD2-FULL-50-16; genus CAZJUM01. Next base: position 1,891 of record CAZJUM010000100.1, read on the forward strand.
ATGGATAAACCTGATCTTAAATCCTGTTCCCAGGAAAGCATCAATTGGCCTGAGCGATAGTCAAACCAAACATCCTTGCGCCTGTAAGGAATCCCACTGGGTTTGGTGTCTTCGCTGCTTTCGACGATATACCGGTTTCCGTCTTTTTCAATAATTTGGTATTTTATCGAAGTGTAACCAGTTAGTTTTTTTTTTTTGATATTCCAGTGTTTATATTTGAGAAACAAGCCCGGATTTAATTGTTCTTTGAAATCAATAGCATGTAAAGAAAGTGGTACAACCAATATTGGAATTAACAGAAAAATCAGCTTTAATGGGAGACTATGGTTTTTTGATAAATGTGATTCGGGTGAGTTTTTAAATAATTCATCATGTTTCATATCTGATACCAGACAAGCTCATAAATTGTTTTAGTAGCTTTATTAAAGAATAACTCAAATCAAAACAGCGGGATGGGAAAAATACAATTCACGAAAATGGAAGGTGCGGGCAATGATTACGTGTACGTTAATTTATTTGAAACCCCCTTGTCAAAGCCCGAAGAGCTTGCCAAGGAAATCTGCCATCGTCGCTACGGCATTGGATCGGACGGCCTCATCCTGATCGCCCCCAGTGATATCGCTGATGTTCAAATGATCATGTATAACCCCGATGGCTCGCAGTCCGAAATGTGTGGCAATGGCATTCGTTGCCTGGGTAAATACGCATATGATCACGGATTGGTATCCGATCAGAAAATAATAGTGGAAACAGGGGGGGGACTCAAAGAATTGGATCTGTTTCTTAATGACCAACAAAAAGTAGCCATTGTTTCTGTCTCTATGGGAGTTCCGGAACTTCGCGCTGAGAAAATACCCAGCACTCTAACAGGGGAAGAAGTCGTGAATCGAAAATTCGATTTTGACGGATTAATTTTGAAAGGAACATTGGTATCCATGGGAAATCCGCATTTCGTGACCTACGTTAATGATATTCAATCTATTCCCATTAAGACCTGGGGGTCAACTATCGAGCATTCCAAGTATTTCCCCAACCGTGTCAACATCGAATTTGTACAACGCATTTCCCGAACAGAGCTTATTCAAAGAACCTGGGAAAGGGGGGCCGGAGAAACTTGGGCTTGCGGAACAGGAGCTTCGGCTGTTGGTGTAACTGGCGTATTGACAGGAGAGACTAATCATCAGATTCTCATTCACCTCACAGGTGGGAATTTGAATATTTCATGGCCCGGAAAAGGGTCGCCCGTGATTATGACCGGACCGGCACGGGAAGTTTTTAGTGGTGTTTGGGAGCGATCTTAATCCGTATCGAACCATATCAAAACCAGGTAATATTGAAATTCGTTTTGTTGTTTTAAACTCATCTCATTATCGTTGACCTTCAAAATGAACCATTCATTATGCGATCGGTATCCGATATTTTTTAAAAAAACAAAATGAAACAAATTTCTTTGAGTCGCTTCATTCCCTGGAAAATAAAGCTCAGTGAAACCAATATTGAATTTATATTGGCCTGCCTTGTCGGTTTGGGGGCAGGGTTTGTTTCGGTTATTTTTCGTTATATTCTCCATCATTTTCATCATTTTTTCCTCGGAGTTCTTTATCCCAAACTGGCCGCGATCTCAATCTTTTTAACGCCTTTGATTCCTGTACTGGGTGCTCTGATGCTGATCCCGTTGTCACTCCGTTATCCTGGCGAAGTTAACGGATACGGGATGCCACGATTTCTAATCAGTGTGCATTTAAAAGGGGGATTAATCCGAACGCGCGCTATTTTTGTCAAGATCTTCACAGCCGCCATTACCATCGGAACCGGCGGTTCGGCAGGGGTCGAGGGACCAATAGCCCAGATCGGGGGCGCCGTGGGATCATCGATCGGGCGGTTCTTTGAAATGGGAACACATCGCTTGAAGGTATTGATTGCATGCGGGTCAGCGGGTGCTATCGCCGCTCAATTTAACGCGCCTCTGGCGGGGGTCTTGTTTGCTCAGGAAATTATCATGGTGGGGGAGTTTCACCTCCAGACTTTTGGGGTGATCGTCATCTCATCCGGATTGGCTACTGCTATATCCAGGGCGTTTTACTCTTCAGCTCCGACCTTCGGTGTTTTAAAATATGAGATATTTAGTTACTATGAGTTTGGTTTTTATATCCTCCTGGGAGTATTGATTGGTGTAATGGCTTTTGGTTTCATAAAAATGTTCTTCAAAATCTCCGATTATTTTGAAGGCCTGAATGTTAACAACCAAATTAAACCCGTCATTGGGGCTTTTCTAGTCGGACTAATGGGATTGATCCACTTTGGTGTTCTCAGTGACGGATATCAGTTTATCATCATGGCACTTCAATCTCCCTCCGCACTACCAGTTTCTGCCATTGCGGCATTGGTTGTCCTTAAAATGCTGGCAACCTCGATCACCTTAGGATCCGGAAATGTCGGTGGTGTGTTCGCGCCCTCTCTCTTTATTGGTGCCATGATTGGTGCCGTATTTGGGTGGGGGGTCAAGGTATTATTTCCCTCAATGATCGTGCAACCCGGATCATATGCATTGGTCGGCATGGGAGCTTTTCTGGCAGCGGCCACTCACGCGCCGATGACAGCAATTTTTTTATTGTTTGAACTCACCAACAACTACCAGGTTATCATTCCCATTATGTTTGCGTCGGTAATCGGTGTGATGGTGGTTCGACGATTTTCGGACAACTCACTCGATTCCATGGAGCTTTCCAGACAGGGAATTTATCTGCATGACGGCAAAGAAGAAAGTATACTCAGTTCAATAAAAGTGAAAGAAGTCATGATTCAAGATTATGAAACAATTCCGGAAAATATGAGTTTTGCCGAGTTTATGAAGTTCTTATCCACCAGTAAATTGCAATATTACCCTGTGGTCAATCATGATCAAAAAATAACCGGTATTGTTTCGTTTCAGGATATCCGTGAGATTCTTCTGGAAGAGGGACTAGAGCACCTGGTGGTAATGAAAGATATCGCGGAAACGGAATTGATAAAAATATTTCCGCATGATAATCTTAGCTCAGCAACTAAGCTTTTTGGTATCAAAGATATCGATACCATTCCGGTCGTTGATCCTGAGGATGAACAAGCTATCCTGGGAATTTTGAAACGGAAGGATGTAATCGACGCGTACAATAAAGGGATTTTAATCAGAGAAATTGAAAGACAGAAAAAATAGGGAGTAAAGATGAAACTGAGTATAGAATACTGCGGCGAGTGAAACTATCTTCCCAGAGCTGCCAGTTTGGCGGAAAAGATTAAGAAAGAAGTCGATCAAGACGTAGAACTTATCCGTTCGGGCGGAGGTGTTTTCGAAATTTATGACGGTAGTGATCAAATTTATTCTAAACGCGACACCGGTTCATTTCCGGACGATGGCAATATCATCAAATCGATTCGATCCCGAATCTAAGTAAACTCTCATAAACCGTAACCGAACTGCTCTTGACGGTTAAATCAGGAGCGGTAGGCAATTCATACCCTTTTACCAACCCAACAATTTATGAAACAGCCCTATATTCAGATTAATTCACCCTTAGGGGTTCTGGGAATATTTGAGCAAAATGAACACATTGTCGCCATAACTTATCTGGCTGATCAAGAGCCGGAGAAAAGCCAGCCCACACCTTTCCTCACTAAGGCCGCTAAACAACTAAATGAGTACTTTTCAGGAGATCGGAAAATTTTTGACTTACCATTGAATCCGAACGGTACGGCGTTTCAGAAAAAGGCATGGCATGCCCTCATGAATATCCCTTATGGTACCACCATATCTTACCAACAACAGGCAGAGATTTTCGCCAATAAAAACTACACCCGAGCTGTCGGACAGGCCAATAATAAAAATCCTATTCCGATAATAATCCCATGTCATCGAGTAATCGGTGCCAATGGAAAAATGGTTGGGTATGCATCAGGGGTTAAAATAAAAGAATGGTTGATTGAATTGGAACAAAAAAACAATTAAAGGACCTGTATTAGCGTGTCGCGCGATTCGGACCCGTGAAAAACAAATCAGGCCGTCAATTGCGTAAAATCAGTAATTTTTATATCACTCTGTCTGCAAAATCGTATGCGCTTTTTGGCGGATGATGCTTTCCGTACCGATCAAAGAGGTGATCATACTTATCAAAGTAATAGTCACCAAACTCAATAAACTCACTCCCCATCTGAATTGCCACAATTGACCAAAAAACAGATAAGAGACGATATAGGAAGCCATCAAGCTTAGTAAAATCGCGAAAAAGGCGGCCATAAATCCTAAAAATCCAAACTCAATCTGAATCACACTGCGCACATCTCTGAATCCAGCCCCCAGTATTTTAAGCAAATTGATTTCATGAGTCCTGCTAAGCGCTTCATGGCGGGCAATGGAGAATACCACCATGATGCCAGTCAGAATGGACAAATATGCCATAAAACTCAGAGCAAAAGTAACGCGATCCACTATACTCAAAATCTGTTTCACCAGTTCGGCAATATTAAGCATCGAGATATTGGGAAACCGCGATACCAGATCATTTTGGAGCTGTTGTTTTTTCGAAGGATTAATCTGAGGAATGGATGCCAAAAAAGTATGTGGCGCGTCATTCAAAATGCCATCTTGAAATAAGATATAAAAATTGGGTCGGAAACTCGTCCACCGGACACGGCGGATACTTACCACTTTTCCTTTGATGGGAATGCCTTGTATATCAAAATCGATTACATCCCCGATTTTTAAATCTCGACGTTCCGCAAAAATCTCGGCAATGGATATCTCAGCGGGCTCATTGGATTCAAAATCGTAAGTATTTTCTGAAAAGGGAGTTCCCTCAATCAATTCTTCCGAGTTATCCAAGCGCGCGCGATATGAAAAGTTGAATTCTCGTCGTCGATAATCGCTTTGTTCTTTGCCCGATTCGGGGTTACGATCATAAAACCCGATACCATTCACCTTCTCAATCCGCCCTCGAATAAGGGCGGAAGCATGAGTCAACTCAAGGTCGCGCTTCTTTAAAAACACTTTTAGGGGTTCCAATTGTTCAGCTTGCACATCCACCAGAAAAAAGCTGGGAAGAATCAAACCATCCGGACGGTTGATCTCTTCCTGAATGCCATTTTGAAGTTGCGGAATAATATTGATCAAAAAAACACCCAATGAGATGGCTAAAAAGCACGAAAACGAGGATATCTTATTGCGATATAGATTTCGAAACGCGATTTTGATGAAGGTTCGATTCGAATTAGCCAGAGTCTTACACACCCCCAAAAAGCCAATCCCGGTTAAACTCAAGATAGCACTGACACCAATAAAGCCAAGCAGAAAAACAGAACCATGGTATAGGGAATTTGTTTGAATAATACTCATGCTCCAAAACAGGAGGACTCCCGGCAAAAAACCAATGCCCGAACAGGCATAAAAGCCTCTATCACGCGCTTGGCGCATTCTGTCATCTTGCAATAATACCAATGGCCTCAAGCGATGAATATTGATGATGGTCGGCAAGCAGAATACACCACTTCCCAGCGCCCCTAAGATTATGGTTTGAACGGCGATTTTCAGAGTTATTTCGACCTCTAAAGCAGCCGGAATGATTCCCTGAAGTATCATTGGGATTAAGGGAAGCAGAAATCCGGAGAAAAATATCGACAATACTGATGCTAGTACACCCAATATGGTAATTTGTGTCAGGAACACCAGATACGTTTGCATACGACTGGCCCCCAAACTCATTAATATGGCAATCTCTTTCCGATTCATACGAAAATAATTACGAAACAAATATCCCGCGCCGATTCCCGCCAAAAATAGGGCAATAGTTCCGATTAGTCCCATATAACTGGAAAAGTAGCCAATGACCCGATTCAAATTCCGATTAATCCGCTCGGTGCCATAGACATAAATCGGAGATTGATCATTATGTAATTGATTAAAAGCTTCGATCAATTTTTTGTTCAATGATTTTACATCAACACCTGAGGGAAACCGAAAGAATCTCAAGTAGCTTAATCGACTGCCAAAATCAATCAGACCGGTTTCTTGCAGTTGCTGGTAGCCAATATAGATTCGAGGCGCAATTTCCACACTGGTGATAGCATTGATATGATCTTTAACAATATAGTCATCCAGCACAAACTCTTTTTGGCCCAAATTTACCGTATCGCCAATTTTTAAACGCAGAGAAAACGCGGTATCATAGCTCATCCAAACACGACTGATTTGCTGAAGTCCCTTCATTTTTTCCGGAAAAGAGACCGCATCGGAATTTTCTAAATCCAAGCGTCCGTAAAGAGGAAAAGCCCCGTCAACCGCATAGACCTCGACCAAACGAGAATAACCGGGACCGGAAGCCATGGTTAGAAAATTATTCACTTGCGCTTCCTGGCGATTGTTACCCAGAACACGGTCAAAAACTTCCAGCTCCTCAGGTTGAAAAGGGCGAGACACACGGGAAACCAAATCCGCTGTCATCATTTCCTTTAAATTCGTTTGAAAATGCTCATTCAAAGAATAACTAAACGAATTTAAGATGACATAACCCACCAGTCCAATCGCTAGGTTCAGTATGAAAAATAAACCAAACGATTTGTTATTTATTATTTCTTTGACCGCTAATTTTAACCAAATCATGCCAGTTTACCATCGATAAGTCTTAATTGTCTTTGACAGTGATTGGCCAGTCCCAAATTGTGAGTGACCACCACCAAGGTCATTTGGTTGGACTCAACAAGATCAAACAATAGCGTTTCTATCTGTGCGGCCGTTTTGTTATCTAAATTCCCCGTCGGTTCATCGGCCAATAATATGGATGGTTTTACACCCAACGCCCTCGCGATAGCTGTCCGTTGACATTCACCACCGCTTAATACTGAGGGGAGGTGTTTTTTACGATGTGCCAGGCCCACTTGTTCTAAAATTTCCCGGGTGCGTTCAGCAATATTTTTGCGTCTGAGGATTTCCATGGGAAGGCTCACATTCTCTTCCACTGACAGATGTGGCATCAAATGAAATTGTTGAAAGATGATCCCGATTTTCCGGGCCCTGTATCTAGCCAGTGCATCTTCATTCATCCCCGCCAAATCTTGGTTATCCAGAACGATCGATCCCGTATCCGGACAATCCAATCCGGCAATCAACGAAAGCAAAGTTGTTTTCCCGCTTCCGGAAGGGCCGGTGATTGAAATGGTTTCTCCGCGTCGAATATCAAACTGAACCTGTTTAATCACCTCAATCGGTGTTGAATCAGGTTGCTTGTATGTTTTCGTAATCCTATCGACTTGTAATATCATGGTACTTGGTAATATAGGGGAAGACATTTTCAGCGATGAGTTGGTGCCCTTTCTGATTGGGATGGATGCCATCCGGGAGGTTTAAATCGGCATGACCGGCGACGTCTTTCAATAAAAAAGGCATGAAAGTGATTGGATACTCGACGGCAAGTTGAATAAAAACATTCTTAAAATCATTGGTGTAAGCCTGGCCATAATTAGGCGGCATGATCATACCAGCCAATATAACCTGAATTCCATCATCAAGAGCCAATTGAATGGTCTGGGATAAATTCTTCTTTAGCTGTTTGATGGGAAGTCCTCTCAGCCCATCATTTCCGCCGAGAGCCAAAAACAAAACATCCGGTTTGGCTCGCTTGTACCATTTCAATCTGGAAAGGGCACTGGCGCTGGTTGAGCCGCTGATGCCGGCATTAATTAATTTGATATCGGTAATACCGGATTGGGTCAGTCGTTTTTCAATCAGGGCGGGGTAACACTGCGGTTTATCGACCCCGTATCCGGCTGTAATCGAGTCTCCTAAAAACAATATCTTGGTGTCACCAAAACCCGTCATCGGTACAATGACGATTAAAGCAAAGATCAGAATGTGTTTCATAAACGAAATAAGGTTTTTTAAGGTTGAAATAATAGCCTTTCATTCGAATGCTTTTAAGAATATCGAATAAATTAACCAAATAAAGAGATATAGTCAAATGTTGTGTTCAAAAAAGTTAAGCAGCAATATCCCTTT
>CAZJUM010000101.1:0-9722 GCA_964549175.1 uncultured Pseudomonadota bacterium
AAATCCGTCAAAAACCTTGTCAAGTAAAAAATGAACTTTTTTGCACTTTTTTAATTAGTTCTGAATTGATACGAGCTTTTTATATCTTCGGTCCCCCAACGGACGACTAAATTTCCTTCTTGACGGCATCAATCAGCCTCCTTGCAATCGATAAGGGAGCTATTGAGCAAAACATGAGGTATTCCCCCCAGTCTCCCCTGCAAATAACTTTTACGAATATCCTTATCATATCTAACATCTTTAAAATCACTGAATGGGTAAAGGGTTGAGCTACCAAACTTATCTCTTTCAGCTATCCACATCTCATCACGTCGAAGCAGCTTCTGATCCACCAATAGAGCATCATGAGTGCTCAACAATAATTGCGATCTACTATCGGCTGAACATGTTGACAGATAATACTCAATCAATTGCCTGGTCAGCAAACTATGAAGACTTCTATCTAGCTCATCTATCACACAGACTTTTTGAGATTGCATAGCCGATATCCCCAGAAAAACCGGAAGCAAGTCGATAACTCTTTGTGAACCGTCGGATTCCTGCCCTATCTCAAATTTAACCTTGATTCCGTCTGACTTTGAGTGATAGTTAACCAGCTTTTTAGCGATTAATTCACCTTTTACTCTGGATATCGTAAACCGATCATTGGTCGATTCCGCAAGGAATCTGATTGTTGTTCCCTCTTTGACATCTTCCTGAAGCTTGATCTTCAGAATATCCGGCAATGGAAGACTATCAAATGGGATTTCCTCTCCCTCTAGTTGAGATATTCCCGTATCAAGTTGAGGAAGCATCTCGTTCATCGTATTGTATAGCGGATGCCCCTTGTCAAAAAACTGCTCGAAAGGCGAAAATCTTGAGTCCGGAGCGATTAACTCCAGTGTATTCTTAAACCAATCATATATCGGTCTAAACAATTCAACCTTCTGTGATACTGAATTGGTTAGAAACAATTGATTGTCCCGTGTTCCTCAAAGGCAAACTCCAAGAACTTGTCTTTTGACAATGAGCCGGCAAAATGCGGTTGTCCGTCTCTTCGGTGATAAAGCGTCTTTTCACCAGTGCTTGATACCTGAACGAGCCATTCCTCAAGGACTTCCTTCCTGGTAACGATGAAACCATATTCATAGATCGTATCGCTAATCAGCAGTACAATCTCAAACCCGGAAGGTCTATTCGAACTTCCCGTATCGAGACGGAAAGTCTCAATCGGAATCAAACTATCAGGTTGAGTTCCTTCAATTACTAACCTCTTCACAAAGTTGAGAGCTTTGAAGAAGTTTGTCTTCCCTGATGCGTTGCCCCCGTAGATGACTGCTATTGGTAATATTCTCATTTGGTACTTGGACACTTTAGGTACCCGCCTACCATGTTGCTTTTCCCTACTGGCAGCCAATGAGAAGTGGGCCTCATCCCTAAAGGACATGAAATTGTCTACTTTGAAGCTTATAATCATTTTCTTGTCTCCTATCGTGATAATTACTAATTTTATAAGTTAAAGTTAGCAGTTATCACAGACATTATCCTCATTAAAGAGAAATTTTCTTATTAAATATTCGATTTGCGTACCAGATCCTATCATAGTAATCGACCAACCCTTCCGCCGATACCGCAAATTTTTTGGTCTACATAGGTTAAAGTATCAATTAAACGGATGATCCTTTTGGGAGAAATAAAGTACATATAAGATGGGAAATGCCATACAGATCCATTGTATCTAAAAACCCATCAGCAATCCCGACTCTGTAACAAACATCCAACACGGAGAAAAAATGAATATTAGGATCACAAATTTTGGAACTATCAACGATAATCTGGTGGTTTTATAAAGTGAATAGATAATGAGTAAGGTTAAGAATAGAAAAGGAACTCCATAATACTCAGCAAGTTTTAAATAACCATTATGCACATCAAGTTTTGAGTGCATATATGCGTGAAGTATTTTTTTTCGAAATGGGACCCACTCGCGAACTCTTCCTTTTTCTGGGCTAATTGTTTTTTTTTCTTCGGCTTCGATTCCGATGATAGGACTTTCCTTTATCAGCTTCACAGAGTTTTGCCACAATAGTATTCGCACATCAAAATACGCCGCGTTAGTGGAAAATTGTGATGATTCTAAACTCATCGGAGAAACATACAATCCCCATAACTGTAGAATCTGTATCTTTTCTCGATTGCCTGTTGGTATGCTTTTAGAATTGACTCTTTATCTGATAGTGCGGAAACCAGCATCAGCAGGGTCGATTCCGGGAGATGGAAATTGGTTAATAACTGATCGACAACACTAAATTGGTAGGAAGGATAAATAAAAATATCGGTTGAATGTTCTCCTGAACGAATACCATCAACTGTCCACGCAGCTTCCAATGCGCGTGCGGACGTGGTCCCTACGGACACTATTTTTCCCCCAAGTTGCTTGGCATCTGTAATTTTCTGTGCGGCTTCCTGAGAGATATGATAATATTCGGTGTGCATCTTGTGTTCGGTGATATCATCAACCCTAATGGGCTCAAAAGTTCCTAAACCAACATGTAGAGTCAGCTCAACTATTTTGACTCCTTTTTCCCTAATTTTCTGCAAAATGTCATTCGAAAAATGCAGCCCGGCTGTTGGGGCCGCGATAGCACCATATTGCTCTGCGTAAACTGTTTGATATTGTTTTAAGTCTTCTGTTCTTTCTGTTTTTTCGGTTCTGGCTTTGTGGATATATGGGGGCACTGGAGCAAAACCGTACTTTTCCAGTAATTGATAAAATTTTCCGGAATAATGAAACTTTAAAAGACATTCACCGCTTGCTTTCTTCTCCAGCAATTCAGCTTTCAAATGATCCTCACAAAGCTCTAAACTTTCACCAATTTTTGTTCTGGAGGAATTTTTTACCTTACATTCCCAAGTATCGAAGGCGGTTTCCCTAATCAATAATATCTCGATTTTCCTCCCCGACTTTCTTTTTCCCATAAGTCTAGCGGGGATTACTTTGGAGTTGTTGATGACGAGTATGGAGTCCTTTTCCAGGATATCAGGGAAATGAGCAAATTTGCTGTGTATGATTGATCGCGTGTTGCGGTCCAGAATCATCATCCGGGAATGATCTCTTGGTGAGATTGGTTTTTGAGCGATTAGCTCTTTAGGAAGGTGGTAATAATAATCTGATTTTAAGCTCGACATATTAGGGCTTGAGTGAAGAATAGCATATTTTTAAAATTAAAAACTTCGGACTTCAAAAAACAAACGGTGATTGGGCCAGGGGAGCTACTCCACGGACAGAATTATTGTTGCTATCCGTCATATGTCAATTATCTGTGCCTACAAAAGGAGGGCGAATGCTTATCGATGCTAAAACGAAATCAATCTTGCTCACAAAGTTAAAATTCACTCCTGTTTATTTAAATCGTGAGTGGCAAAGCAAAAGGCTTTGCATTTCTTTTTCTCTCAGCTCTCAAATCCGCACTGAGCTAAAACTCTTTAGCATATCCCAAATACGTGCTTGGTTTTAACTTTTCAAGTTGCTTGATCACATCTTTCGGCAAATCAAGTCCTTTGACAAATTTCTTGAGAGTCTCTTGATCCACATCTTTGCCTCGCGTCAATTCTTTCAACTTTTCATATGAATTGGGAATACTGTGTTTACGCATCATTGTTTGTAACGCCTCGCCTAAAACCAGCCAGGAATTTTCCAGCTCGTCATTGACGCGTTTTTGATCAACGGCTAATTTGCTGATTCCTTTCAATGTTGATTTATAAGCTAAAACGGAATAGCCAAATACTAATCCCATATTTCGTAATACCGTGCTATCACTAAGGTCACGTTGCCACCTGGAAATGGGGAGTTTTGCTGACAAATGTTCGAGAAGCGCGTTGGCGATTCCTAAATTTCCTTCTGAGTTTTCAAAATCGATAGGATTGACCTTATGAGGCATGGTTGAACTTCCAACCTCGCCTTTTATCGTTTTTTGCTTAAATATGCCGATAGAAATGTAGGACCAAATATCGCGGTCAAAGTCTAAAACGATGTTATTCCAACGTACAAACTGATGGAAAATTTCAGCCATGTAGTCGTGCGGTTCGATTTGTGTCGTGGCTGGATTCCATACAAGATTTAAAGACTCAACAAATCTTTTGCTGAGTTTTTGCCAATCAACATCCGGAAAACTCACCTGATGGGCATTAAAATTACCGACAGCACCGTTTATTTTTCCCAGGACCTGTTGTGAATTCATTTGATCCAGCTGACGTCGCAGTCGAGCCTTAACATTAAAAAACTCTTTCCCGAGTGTTGTGGGGGATGCTGGTTGGCCGTGGGTTCGCGAAAGCATCGCTTGATTTCTGTACTCTTCGGCTTTTTTCCCAATGGTTGCGAGTAGTTGCTCACAAATAGGAATAATTGATTGGGTCAAGGCATCACGCACCAATAGACCATATGCCAGATTATTGATATCTTCGCTGGTACAAGCGAAATGAACCATTGGACCAACTCTTCCCAATTTCAGCTTTTCCAGTTTTTGGTTGATATAGTACTCAACGGCTTTAACATCATGATTGGTTGTTTTCTCAATTTGCTTAATTTCTTGAGCGTCTTTTACCTTGAATGTTTGATATAGATCCCTGAGCTGTGATTTTGTTTTCGGGCTAAATGCTGAAATGCCTGTTATTTTCTTATTGCCAGCCAGTGCGATCAACCATTCAATTTCAACCTGAAGGCGATACTTAATTAGCGCATATTCGCTGAAATAATTACTAAGCTCTTTAACTTTCTCAAAATATCGACCATCGAGTGGTGATAGTGCTTGTAACTGGTTGAGGGTTTTCATGTTTTTGGGGGGTTGGTTCTGGGTTAGTCCTTGAAATTCAATGTTTTATTTTTAATTGCACTCTTGTCTGTCAAGCGATAAATACCAAGGAGTCAATTCCGATTACGAGAATCGCGTTTTAGATCACTCAAATTATTTTCATTTCAATGGAGCCTTTATGTGTGGTATGATTGACAAAGATGATATCAAAAAAATCTTAAAAGAAAACTTAGAAGTTAAAATCGAGAAAGGGCAAGCCAATGCCAGTGAAAATGCTACTCTTATTAAAGTATATTTTGACAAAGAGCTGATTAGTGAAAGTGTGAGTGGCAGTTAGTGTCCTACTTTCTTCTCGGAAAGCAAATTGGAAAAGGCAGGAAAATCAATTTCAATAATTTTTCAATCTGACTTCTGTCCATGACCAAGATATACTTGGTATTATCTCCTCGCCAACGAGCGAGATTGTCGTCGGAAACCATTCCTTGATCAAATACCAAAGCGACTTCTGGAATATCAAACTTGGTACCTAAACGTTCGGGTAGCCAGACAATTGTTTTCGAATCAGCCGTACATCCCGAAGGAACTTCCCAATAAAAATGCAGCCTGTACCCGTTGACGATCAGCCCCGGAACAATGTGGTCTTCATAGCCGTCTTTGCGATGCCCCCAGCGCCTTCAAAACGTGGCCGGAGAAATTGTAGAAGACCGATTTCATTGACCCTGAATTGGATTGAATAAATTGCTCAAACAGCAATTGGCGAATTGCCTCCTTATGGTTTTCAATAACCACCAGATCTCTAAAAATAAGGGATGGGTAGAATTCACGTGAATTAACAACAGTCATATATGGCAGAACCCTTTCTCGAAATCATGCCGAAGTCTGTGATTTTAAGGCTAGATCAACAGCTGGTATCGAATTAGTTGCTCTTCTCCTCGCTTTTTATTAAAAGTATATTAGCGAATTCCCAATCAACCCCAAGCTTAAAGCCCTCCTGACAGCACTAGGTTGATTGCATTCACCTAAAATGGAAAAAATATTGTTCAAATGATATTTAACTGCGGATTCTGACAAATCAAGATTGCGAGCTATTTCATTCCGCGTCATTCCGTACTGAACTAGCTCCAAAACCTGCTTATGCCGTGGTGTCAATAAGCTTTCATGCAAGACCTTTTTAATTTTCACAGCGGCCCGGAATATAAAAGGGATTAGCCGATCAATAATTAATAGCTGATTTTTATCCAATTGCTCTGCCGAAGATAGGGAAATAAAGCAATATTCTTGAAGACCGATTACAACATAACAATAATACTGGAAGCGATCAATCAGCAGGTTTGCCGCATGAAGGTATGATATAAGATCCGTGTTTCCGTTTACCGAGACAAACTGATTCCTGTGTTGATAATTCAATTGATAACAGCTTTTCCTCCGCTGTTGCTCAAAACCAACAATCAGGTTCGATAAATTGGCGATATATCCGTCGGAATACGAGCCTAAATTTACAATGTCACGTACTTTGGCGGAACGACGTAATTCGATAATTGCCGCACCCATATCTTTTATGGGAGCCAATTGTTTAAACAAGTGAATAATGTTTTTGAACGCTGACTCAGTTCGGCAGTGTTCACAACGAAACACAATTTCAATCAGAGTTTTTTGTGCTTCCTCAGATGAAGCCAGAAGCTGTTCCATAGTATCCTCAACAATCCGATTAAACTATTTGTTTGTGTTATTATTTTGCGATATTAACGAATAGATATCAATTGAGCCAGACATTTTCTAATTCACAAAGGGAGTGCTCTATTACAAATCAGAAATGGTAGAAGAACAAATTAACGGGAAGTATTGCACCGATTTTATACTTATCGGGAATCTAAATTAGCACCACAACTTTCGAATAAAGAGAGGAGATCTGTTGGTAATTTATTTTCTTGATTATTATTAGCTAAATTCTGCAAGTTAGTGACAGCATAAGAAGAAAAAGTAAAACCATATCAAGCGACTAACGCAACCAATCGCATGCAATTCACCTTTTCCTTGAATTTCATATGAAAAGAACCGTGAAAGGTCCGCAAAAAACATGAAGTACCATCAAATGCCCCAAGGATTAAGTATCCGGGCGGGAATGATTCCGCTACCGCGCTTTCTCAAACATCATCGCGTGTATCACCCGCTTCATGAGATGCTCAATTCAAAACGAGCCGATAACGCCGCATAGTAGCCAGATGCTGTTTGCCTGACTGCCACGGCAGTGATTGTCGGTGCCAGGACATTAAAATCGGTTAAGATCATTTGGTCCGACCCGGTGCTTCGGAAAATTGATCACCGGAAGTCCGTTCCCAACGACACCACATTATCGGGGGTGTTTAAAGAGGCTATGAGCTGACATTTTAACATCGAGAAATCTGATTCGTAACCGGTGTACAAGATCCGGAAGAAGCTGTTACCGCTCAATCAATCATCTCTGAAAAGACGTCAATCTTGGATTGATAACGATTCAAGCGCAAAAACAGTCGACGGACATCAGCAAGGGGAGCTGAAAAAGGACTTGATTCCCAGCTTATCTTAAAAATTGAATTGTCTTTTTTGCATCGGATATACGTTGATCAATCTCCTCCCAATCGCTGTTGGTCATCAAATTAAAAGGACTTATCCATGTTCCTCCGCAACAAACAACATTGTCGAGCTTGAGATAATCAAGAATATTCTCTTTATCTATACCGCCGGTAGGGATAAAATTAAGTTGAGGATAAACCTCATTAAATAGGGAAAGCATTTTTACGCCACCCGCGATTTCGGCCGGGAAGAACTTTAGAGTCGTGAGCCCATCCCCTAAAGCGTTTTGTGCTTCGCTGGGGGTGCTTATTCCAGGAAAAAAAGGTACATCGTTTTGTCTGCAATATTCATTCAACCAGGAAGAATAACCTGGACTGACAATGCCTGCCACACCGGCTTTTAAAGCTGAATCAGCCTGCTTTCGTGTTAAAACAGTACCAGCCAAGAGTAAAAATTCCGGGAATTCATTTTTGATGGCTTTAATCGCATCCGCGGCACAGAAAGAACGAAAGGTGACCTCCGCAACTGGAAGATTGTGGTTGGCCAATATCCCAGCAAGCCCCAAGCTGGCCTCAACCGAAGGTATTCTGATTACAGGAATCAGTTTTAAGTGTTTCAATTGGTCTTTTATAGGTTTTTGTTTTGCCATTATCAATGTTCCTTTTTTCGACTGATTTGCATTGGAAATTTAAACTTGATCGTGATTTGTTAAATCAATAAAATCCCCAAACCAAAAAGTCAATAAATTTTTTAAACCGGTTTAGAAAAGTTGACACATTTAAACGCTTGAAATATTAATGAATGATAATGCATGCGGGTGAACAGAAGCACGACTTTTTTGAGAAAAAGTACTCATTACTTATTAGAAAAAATAATTAAAATTAAAATGTATGCCTATAAACAAGATAAAAAAGAGTGCCACCCTTAATGATATAGCCAAATTATCGGGAGTATCCAAAGCAACGGTTTCTTTGATAATTAACAGTGACTCCCGAGTGGCTGACAGAACAAGAAGGAAGGTTCTCGAAGTTATTGAAGAGCTTGGCTACATTCACAATCGCGGTGCGGCAGGTGTGAGTACAGGCCGAACGAATACCGTTGGTTTGGCCGTCCATGATATTACAAACCCGTATTTTGCTGAGGTATTAGCGGACTGCGAAGCAGTATTGAGTCGAAACGATAAATTAGCTTTTCTTAGCAATACCAAAGAGTCAATCGAACAACAGTCCAGGTTTATCGAAGCTCTAATCGGATACCGATCCGACGGGCTGATATTGAGTCCTGCTGATGGTACTGATCTCGATGACCTACTTCCTATTTTTAAAAGCTACCTCCCAACAGTTTTGATCGCCCGACAGGTTGAGGGCACCAAGCTAGATTTTGTGGTCAACGATGGTGTTTTGGCGATTAAAAAGGCTACAGAACATTTGATCAGACTGGGACATACGCGTATCGCAATGGCAGGGGGCGGGCAAAAAACCTCCGTTTCGAAAAACAGGAGCGTTGGGTTTGTAAGCGCAATGCAAAAAAATGCTCTTGAGGTAGATCAATCGCTTATTGTCAAATGTGAGACCAGTCCTGGGGGGGGCGTGGATGCTCTTTCGATGCTTCTCAGCCATAATAACCCTCCGACCGCGGTAGTCTGTTTTACCGACCTCGTAGCGGTCGGGATTATTTCAGAACTACATAATCGCGGCCTGGAGCCGGGAAAAGATCTGGCAATCGTGAGTTGTGATGACATCGATGAGGCATCCAGAGGCTATGTGCAATTAACCACCATGAAAACTCAAAAAAGCGAAATTGGTCGTTTGGCTGCCGAATTACTGATTCGGAGAATCAACGACCCCAAAGCCCCTTTGAAGCATATTTATCTCCCATCAGAATTAATTATCAGAAAGTCCTGCGGCTTCAACCTAAAGAAAAACTAAGAGCGGCGTTTCATTTGGCAAATTGATTCAAGATTAGCCGCGCTGAACAACCATGACGAAAAAAACTGTCATCTTACATTGTGATTTTGCTAATGTTTTTTGTTACGAGCTCGAAAATTGACAACTCCACTAAAAACAGCAGCCTGAAATAAAGCCCATAGTTTTTGTGTTGGATGATATGCTGATTCTTCGCGATTATTTTTCCTGTTTATTTTTTTGACAATTTTAAATTCGATATTTTAAACTGGTTTAAAAGTTGGCAAGAACAATGAAAAAAGACAAGTCAGAATTTTGGTTTAAATTAAGTCAAACTGCTAATACGATGTGAGATTATAGTAGTTGTTCTTTTTTAAACCGGTTTAAGATAATCTATCTGAGTTTTTTCCAGCTATCGCACTGATAAGTGAGACCGCTTCGCGCTCTCACTTATCGTCCGGCGGATGAGCAAAGC
>CAZJUM010000102.1:0-9411 GCA_964549175.1 uncultured Pseudomonadota bacterium
AAAGGGATATTGCTGCTTAACTTTTTTGAACACAACATTTGACTATATCTCTCGCAGATACCCCCCGGGAGATAAAAAGGTCCCCTTTGAGGGGCTCACATTTTAAGCCCCCGGCTTTGCCGGGGGTAACTTAATTGTAATAGTTTCATATTTGTACCTCTAAGCTGTTGGTAATATTTGGAATTGATAAGCTTTATTACCATATTTCTCAGTTTTAGAGGTACACAAAAAGTTTATATCGAACTCAGGTTATTTATGTCGTTAAGCTTGTGCCACTTTTGGTGACTGCCGAACTTCCTGCATTAAAAACGCCCCCTATCTCGGATTGACCGTTTGGTGAGGGTACCCCGTAGGCTCACCAATCAGTTGTTTGTAAGCTAACGCATGCATTGAAGCCTCGGTTGCCCCGACCGGATGCCCTTATCAATTTCCTCTCTATGTGTATGGTCAGACTTTTATAGATATCTCGCACGCAATTCCTGCTTGATTACTTTGCCCATGGCTGTGTGGGGTAAATCATTAGCGAAAATGATTTGCTTGGGGGTTTTATATTTTGCCAGTCGCTTTTGACAAAATGCTTTTAACTCATCCTCAGTTGCCGACATGCCGTTTTTTAGTACCACCACGATCAATCCTATCTCTCCCCATTTTTTATCCGGTTTGCCAATTAAGGAAGCCTCGGCAACCGATGCATGATCATGAAAAACGGCTTCGACCTCAGCGGAATAGATATTCTCACCGCCACTAATGATCATGTCTTTGGCTCGACCGGCAACAAAGAAAAATCCCTCGTTATCCTTTCTCACCATATCTCCCGTCCGAAACCAATTCCCCTCAAACGAGGAACCTGTGGCGTGTTCATTTTCCCAGTAATGGGAAAAAACCATGGGACCGCTGATCAATAGTTCTCCGATCTCTCCGTTAGGGACATCATTCAACTCAGCATCAACAATCCTCATGGAAGCATGAAATACTGGCTTCCCAATTGAGCCAGGCTTTCGAACGGTTTCTTCATCCGTAATGGAAAAACAGTTCGGACCGACTTCGGTGAGCCCATATCCCTGACGGAAGATGACATTCTTTTCCTCGCGCCAAATATCCATCAGAGGTTCCGGACAAGCGGCACCACCGGTAAAAAATCGACGAACACAGGAGAAATCCGCTTTTTTGAACCGAGATGAATTGGCCCAAAGTTGATAGATGGTGGGAACCCCTAAAACGACCGTACATTTTTCCCGCTCAATTACGGCAAGTGATTCCTCAATATCGAATTCTTTGGCTAAAACGATACGCCCCCCCAAGTAAAACAGTGGAGTCAAAAAAGCAAACAACCCCCCGGCATGGAATAATGGTGTGAAAATGGGCGAGATGTCCTCTTCCGTAATTCCCCATGTCGCAACAGTATTGATACAATTCCACAATACTTGACGATGAGGAATAACCGCGCCTTTTGGTTTCCCCGTAGTTCCGGAGGTATATAGAATAAAGCTCGGGGTTTCACCATCAATGAAGGGACACTCAGGTTCTTTGTCTGATGCGGATTCCAACTCTGTTTCATAGACCAGTGAACCTTCAAAATTCGCTCCCTTCAGCGAGATAATGGTTTCCACATTGATTCCCGAACGGATCTGCCGGATAACACCTTCGTAATCGGCACTGACCAAAATAACTTTCGGACGGCAATTATTGATGATGTACTCTAGTTCCCCGGGAGTCAAACGCCAGTTTAACGGCGCAAAAACAGCGCCGATTTTTGCCAGGCCAAAAATAAGATCAATATAGGCAAGATCATTGTTGGCTAGGATTGCTACCCGGTCGCCTTTACCGACATTTAATTTATCTCGCATAAGGTTGCCTAAACGATTGGCTCGTGAATTGAGTTTGGAATAAGTGAATCGATTTCCGGACTCAAGTTCCAGCAAAGCTTCTCGGTTCGGCGTTAAATAAGCTCTTTTTGATAGAAAGTTAGCGATATGCATGGGGGACCTATCTTTGAAACGGTTGTGGTAAAAAGTTGGAAGAGATACTTCCTCCTATTGACGGGTAACATTCTGCAGATAGCATGCCCAGTCGGACATAGATCATGACTATGGTCTTGAGTAAGAGATAGTCGTCTCGTTCATTCGCCTTTTAAAAACTCTTTGAAAGAATATATCAATACCTTTGATCCTCACCATTCTCAAGATTGATTCCAAAAACAGAAGTAGCTTTAAAAGGTATTTTGGGGAATAAGCTAAACGATCATAATGTTTCGTTTTTGCATCATGTATCAATTCTGCTACTTTTATCCGATTTACAGAATCCCTAACTGGTTCCGTTGTTAGGCTATGTTTTTACTCGTTTTCTGTTTATATATTTTGGTAACCACATCATTATCAACGCTTCAGTAGCACTCATCAAAAGGTAGCTTGTATTTTTTTGACACTTTGTTTTTTCCTGTCGCTTTATATGAAACACCTTTGCTATACCCAATCACCTCCGTTTTTTCTACGATTTACTTTTTTCAATTCACTTACCTCGCTCATCCTTGCGTTGTGCTACCTTGTTCATACTGGGTTTTTGATGCTGATTAGTCACCAGCATCAACAATTGTTTTGGTATACGAACATCATGAATTAATCGCGTTATTCCTGATATTTTTTTTCCAGGCACACAATCTGCAAAAAGTGACACCAGTAACCATAAATATCAGTTGCTGAACGGTCCATGCCGGATAAGCGCTTGATTTAAACTTAGCTTTAATCACTGGCGATTCAAAATTGTTATTTATTTCTAAGAATAGAATATAAGGAGGAAAATAAAATGTTAGAGATTAAGGACTCTGTCGCCGTCATTACAGGTGGTGCCAGTGGGATTGGTTTTTCCATTGCGAAATACTGGATACTGAACGGTGGAAAAGTCGTTATCGGAGATGTGGCGGAAGAAGCATTGCAAAAAACAGAAGCCGAACTCCAGGCAATGGGTGGAGAAGTGAAAACGGTATTGGTGAACGTCACAAAAGAAGAAGATTGTGGGAAGCTGGCCGATACAGCCATCGAGTCATTTGGCGCCATCAACGCGGTAATACCAAGTGCCGGAATAATCCGAGATGGCATGATGATCTCTCCGGACAGAGAAACCGGGAAAGTAAACAAAAAAATGTCACTCGAAAAATTTCAAAGTGTTATCAATGTTAATTTATCCGGTGTGTTCCTAACAATACGTGAGTGTTCGGAACGCATGATCAATCACAATTGCAAAGGACTGATCTGTCTTATTTCTTCGACAGGTTCTTTGGGTACAGCCGGTCAGATCAATTACTCTTCCTCCAAGGCGGCTGTATCGGTTATACCCAAAGTGATAACGGCGGAATTCTTAAGACGCGGTCTGTCAAGCAGAATACGCTGTGTCGCAATTGCTCCCGGCTACGTGGCTACTGAGATCTTGAAAGGAATGAATCAAGATGCGCTGGATAAAATAAAAGCTGACATTCCCATTGGCCGTTTGATCGAGCCCGAAGAAATCGCGTCTCTCGTCGGTGAGTCATACAGAAACGAGGCTCTATCAGGGGAGGTATTTTTCATTAGTGGTGGTCTTAGATTGGGGTCGCGAGCTTAGGCATCCTGACGGTTAAAGTGATTCGATTATTTTCCCCAATCACATTTGAACCAAGATGATTCGTAAATGATCTGTATTTGTTTGGCACCCATCAGATTCATCAGTTAATCATAAACAAATAATATGAATAAAATGAGGTTTTGATGATATTCGATTTAAGAGATGGTGGAAAACTTTATTATGAAGTTCATGGCGATCAAGGGCAGTGGTTGATTCTGCTCAATGGAATAATGATGAATACCAAGAGCTGGCACGACTACATCCCTGCGTTATCAAAACACTATCGATTGATAGTGGTGGATTTTCGAGATCAATCCCAATCTTCCAAACTGGAAGAAGGCTATGACGTTTCCTTGCACGTCTCAGACCTGGTCCAACTATTCGATTATCTTGGAATCAATCAAGTTAATATGTTTGGTGTTTCTTATGGCGGTCTTGTCGCGATGGATTTTACTCGAAACCATCAAGATCGCCTCAAACGACTCATGCTCATGTCGATCGTCCCCAAAGCAACCAATCACTTTAGGGCAATTGGAGAAGCTTGGAGAATCTCTTCCAGATACAAAAATGGGGCGGATTTTTTTGCCATTGGCTTTCCCTTTGTGTATTCAGAAGTCTTTTATGAGCAAAATTTGGATTGGTTGATCGACCGCCAGAAGATACTTCACGAACTTCTAACTGAGGAATGGTTTGAAGCTTTTCTCAGACTGTCAGACACTACCAAACAATTTGATTACACCAATCAATTGAAACAAATTACAGTATCCACCCTGCTCATTTGTGGTAGTAACGACTTCATCACGCCTACACGTCATATGGAGGAGATGTCCCAGAAAATCCCAAACTGCATTATGCTAACCATCCCTAAAGCCGGACATGGCGCGGTTTTGGAAACTCCGAAAGAACTGATCACAGCAATTAATGGTTTCATGCTCTCTGAAATCACATCAATCGAAAAAAAAGACACTCATTCTCCAAAAAGAGTTTTCAAAAATCATAAAGGCGTGAGAAATCCTCAAATATGAAACGACTTGGTAAAAGAAGGAGGAATCATATTATCGACAGTGTGCGGATCGATAAATTGAAAAATAAAATACCGAGCTCAGAGAGCTCGGTATTGAGTCACCCCTTAAAAGGGAATTGTATGCTTTGCCCCTAAAGGGACAGGGGAAACTGTTCCCGAAATGGTTTATATTAGAAACTCATTGGCTCTGATGGTTTTTCTTTGTTTTCTTGGTGTTTGACATATTTTGGGATCATTTCGGCATCCCATCCAACAGTGTCAACACAGTAAGCTTTGACCCCAAAGATGACTCCCCCAATAGGGTTTCTTTTTCAGCTATTTGAACTTGTTCAATACGCGAATTTCTGTTCTGCCTTAACGATACCAACAAAATCAGATATCGAAACCTTTGGCGGAATCATCACCAGCCAATAAACATGGTCTTGTTGAATATTAAGCCCAATGACTTCACATTGCTTTTGCTTCGCGAAAGCCCTGATACAGCGATTTGCTTCTGTCGCGATTACACCATCAAGAATACGGTATCTATATTTTGGAACCCAAACGACATGGTATTGGCAACACCATATCATTTGAGATAGTTTTCTCAATCTACTTATCTGATTCTCCTGGTTTAAATTGCAGGAACAATTTAACTCAAGAGGATACAGAGAGTCGTCCATACCGGCGCCTATGGACTCTGACCGTGCCCTGAGGGCATGGTTTTTTACATTTGAATAAACTATATGTTAAGAAATGAACAAAGAAATAGACCAGATTACATCTATAAAGAAATGGGCTAGCGATATTGCGTTTAAAAAACCACTGATAAAACGTTTTCGATATCAGCTTTCCACACTTTATATACCAAGTCGTACCAATTTTCTCATTATTTCAGCTATTATAGCTGTATTTTTTTCTTTTGCCATAAAGCCAGTTAACCAATCTGTTACCTCATGGTTGCTTTATTTATTATCAGATATCGGTATTGATATAAGTTTTTTAGTTCTGAATCTCGGAACAATTAAGAACCAGTCGGACTTGATAGCGATTCATGCAGGTATTGCTACAATTATTTTTGCGTTGATCATTTTTATTGCTGAATCTCTCCGAGATGAGAATATGAGAGACGAAGCAAGAGTCTTATTAAAAGTAAGTAACCTTTATTCATTAGTTCTTATTGAGATAATTGTCTTTTTTTTCTTTTTCCCTCTTAATTATATTGCGTATTTTGCTGTTCTCTTTGTCGGTTTTTTTCTATTCATTCACTTTCAAGGATGATTGTTGTCTTACTAAGCAATTCCGAAATGAACAAAGAGCGTATCCAGTTGTTAAGTGAAACAATCAAAAGAAGTATTGATTATTCAGTTCACGAGCGGATCGCTAAAGATGCTTTTCGTAGGATTATTCAAGATCCTGATTTAGAGCTAAGCTACGAAAGGAATCCGAATATTTTGCAAAGTGACTATACCTTTATTTCTAAGAAAAGTGGGATTGTGACTGATATCTACATCGATAAGTTAGAGTAATTTGTGAAGCTTTTAGATGAGCTGGCAAGCACTCAGGGTTTTAGCTACCACAAAAATGTGCCAGGCGATCTTCCGAAAGCTAAACTGGCCCAACAAGAATTAGATGAAAGAAAGAGGACAACAAAGCAGCAAAACAATAGAAGGTTTCTGCTAAAACTATTCCATGACTATACCGATCTGGGAGAACTCTTGGTAGTTGTTGATAATGCAATTCTTAAAAATAGCCCAGCTAAAGCAATCAGCAAGCTAAAAGGACTTGTTGAAGCCATATTTGAAATTAAGGAGGAAGAGAATCTCTGAGTAAATCATCATGAGGAGCTTTCAAATCTTAAAGACCAAGCATTGCACTTGATCAAGGCTGCAAAACAGGAAAGATCTAAAGAAGTCATCAAAATATATGAGGAAACCATTATTTCTATTTTAGGCTACTTCGATGAAAAATCTTTACCAAAAGGAATGGATTTCACTGCGGAGGAAGGAGAATGGCATCAATTTACAGATATTTTAGATGGTATTACACAATTTACAGAGCGAATTTGTATCGAGCAAGCCGCAAACTTGCTGCCAGTGATCCGTGGGTTAACGCATAGATTGTTTATTCATGCTTTCAAAAATAAAAATCACTATGTATTTAAAAAATTGATGAGGCTGCAATCGAATTTTTATCATTTTTCTCATCAGCCAAACATTCAGGATGAAATTAGAAAGCAACTCTTCCGAGATTTATATGTCATTTTTGTAAGTCTCGTGATTTATACAATTATTCCCAAAATCCTTGATCAGACTATTTCAATCGACGAGAGAAATGAAAGTTTTGACTTTCTGGAGCATGTATTTAAGAAACTAATCTCTCTTGCAAAGTCATCCATCGACAATGGAAGCATTGGAGAATTCAAGCAGTTTGTTGATGTTGTTAAGAAGGTCGACGAAAAAAAAAGAAGATATGAAACTGACCTCAAGTTTAGGATTAAAAAGCCAAAAACTATTGATCGTGACGAATCGAATGATGAACCACCGGTCTGTTTTGAATCCATCAGGTCAGGCTTGATGTTGATTGCCGAATTGAAATGGTTGTTCGCATTTGGATTGTCGAGCTGGATATTGAAAGGAATTACTTCAGGTGATAAAGAGAGAAAAAATATTACGAAGAATATTACGGAGTTATTAAAAGCTGTTTGCCAAATTCAGTACACGAATTAACACAAGTCTTTCTTAACACAGTTAATTTTGATACAGGGCAAAGCTGGGGATGGGAGTCTTGGTATTTAGTTTCAGATGAAATGGGTCAAGCTTCATGGGTTGAAAGCTATAATAAAAAGCTATACTGCTTCTTGCTGGTAGACATGATTAGGAACTCTGGAATTAATATTGAGAAAGAGATTTCGGCTATTGATTTCAAGTTTCATGATGATCATTCATTCAAAGAAGATGGAAGGCTAAGAAAGCTAGTTGATGAAGTTCTATCATCTGAAGTGTGGAATCAATTCATCTACTGATTCAATATTAAACATAATTCTCAATTTGTGATTTGATTGAATTCAAAAACGTTGAGAAGCTTTCAAAGTTTTCACTATTGCTGGTATTATCAATGTACTCCAAGCTTGAATTATTGATCCATTTCTTGGTCTGCGAAACAAACAGAGCTATTCTATCTTCGTATTGAGTAAATTCGTTCTCGATTTGACCAAGCAACTTCTCGCATTCAATAAAATTTTCTTTGTAAAGTGATAAGCGCCTTGCGATATATTCGTTATATAGCCGAAAGGTAAACTGGCATTCTTCCGTATTAAAGCACCAGTTTGACTTTGTATTCCTGTCAAAAAATGTCTGTAGTGCAGCGTAAACCGCAGAACCTCTGATTTCAGCTACAGTTTTTTCCAAATTTATTTCATCATTGAGTCCAATGAATCTGTGATGATAAACAGGAAACGAGACTGCATGTATTTTAAAGCCATGATAGTATCGGTTTATGATTGCCCAAATCATATCAGAGCGTCTATTTTCCGATCCATTTGATAGCAAAATAGTATTTGGTGTTTGCTTTAATGCAGCGGAATTGAAAACAAACGTATTTCCACCTCTGTTGGAGGAAGGAACGGATGCTTCAATTGGATTGTTTGGAGTTTCAACCACTAAAGGCCGGAGAAAAGGTTCGCCAGTTAGGATTTTACTTAGGTTACCCAAAACCCTTTCCCTTGCGTCATGTACTGATTCATTTCCATGTGATGGCTCTACCCAATAAGGTTCGGTAAGGTGCCCTTTATGTTTTCTAGACAAATCATAATAATAATCTGAATATCGCTTTCTAAATTGACCATTTTCATTACTTCTGTTTGGAAGGTGAGTATTTTCCTTCAGCTCTTCAAACCATCTTAGATTATAAATCAGATCGTTAAGCTGCACTCTAATACCATGTGCAGGGGGATTAGGTGAACTTCCCTCGAAATTTCCTAACAGTACATCTATCCCTTCAAATTTGAATCTTGGGAGCCACGTTAAATAAACTTCAGCGACTTTTGGAATCCTCATATCATCATCAAGTATCCATACAACTGAGTTTTCAAATCCATCCATCACAGTCCCTAACCGCTTTTGAAGAATGGACCGGGCTTTTTCAATTGGAATTGTAGCTTCATTTTGTTCTGCGACCATTAAATGAAAACTCAGTTTGGAGGAGTTGATACTTAATTCAGAAATTTTTCTATTGAGTGACTCGGCGCATTCGCCATTCAAGAGGATTTGAACTTCGATGGAACAAATGAAGCTGTTTTGAGACAGTTTGTTTATATCATGGAGTAGCGGTGCGAATTGCTTCGCTGACCCACAAATTACACCTATAATCAAAGTATAAGGATCGCAGTTTTGAGCAACTAGTTGATTTTCTTCTTGTAATGAGTATTGAGAGTTCATCGTTTATATTTGTTTAAAAAATCAATGAGATTGAAGTTAAATTCGTTTAACAGTGTCTCTGATAAACGATCCGAAGTGATTCCTGAGATAACTTCTTTTCCATTTTCAGAGTATATGTGTAATTTGGTATCTCTTAAAAACAGAAATCGAGCGGCGACAATCTGAGCAAACCGAATTTTTTCTGAAAATGGATAGTTCTGCTCAGATTTTTTGCGCATTTTTTGAAGTATCTCAGACTCAGGAATTGATATTAGGGGTATCGTTACTGTATGCCGCTTTATGTTATCTCTTTCCTGGTATATGTTAATGTGATCCCCAAAGAGATATAGTCAAATGTTGTGTTCAAAAAAGTTAAGCAGCAATATCCCTTTC
>CAZJUM010000103.1:0-9268 GCA_964549175.1 uncultured Pseudomonadota bacterium
CAGGGTTAAACTGACGCGTCTCTATCCGTTAATTAATACTTGACATGACACTAGATACAATCACACAAATCAATTATATGATACCGATCGGAGATGGCGGAACAATTACATTTTTCTACAATATGTTGAAATCCAAAAGCGATAGTAACAGAGAAGACGCAGAGGCGGCGTTGCGAGATTACTATGAATTGGGTTATGATGTAGACGCTGATGATATTGCATTCCTAGAAGAATTTGAATGGACAGATACCACATCCGTCGGGGCTTAACTTCAATTGAGATTTTGATATTTGCCGGTGTTATATAATCATGTTTGGCTCTGTCGCGAAAAATGCCTGATGTGATATGCAACCATGAAAATATCAATTTTGTGAATTCACCGGTTTTCGCGGCAGAGCCTTAAATTAAAAGTAAACTCAACTCTTGATTGTCTCAATCAGGTGAAAAAAGGTGTTTTCCAACTTGGGAGGATTCATGACCACAGCCAGCGACTCTAGCGGATCCAGCATGCCCTGGTTCTCACATTACGATCAAAAAATTCCCCGTGAGCTATCCTACGAAGCCGCTTCTCTCACCGATTTTTTAGATCGGTCAGCGGAACAACTTCCTAAAACCACCGCGCTAATTTTTGAAGGGTACCACTTATCCTACCGGCAATTAAAAATTCAAGTTGATAGTTTGGCGGCATGCTTGATGGAGTTTGGTATTGAAAAAGGCGATCGAGTTGCTTTGGTTTTACCCAATGTGATTCACTGCGTGGCGGCCTGCTACGCGGTTCTGAAAGCAGGTGGCGTGGTGGTCATGAATAATCCTTTGTATACGGATCACGAGCTTGAATATCAATTGAACCACTCAGAGTCCAAGGTGCTGATCACGCTTGATTTACTGGGGAACCGGATGATCGATTTGAGACCCAAAACCAGCGTCAAACAGATCGTAATTGCCTCAATCGGCGACTATCTGCCGTTCCCTAAAAACCTATTATTTCCTTTTGTGGCCCCCAAAAAGAACCTGGCGGCTAAAGTTAAGCCGGCAAAGGAAGTTTACTATTGGAAGTCACTATTACGCGTTCATAAGCTTACCATCATCCCATCATCTGTGGCACTGGATGACGCGGCAATGCTTCAGTACACCGGGGGCACGACGGGAGTTTCAAAGGGGGTTGTCTTAACACATCGCAACTTGAGCCAGCAAGTCCAGCAAGTCGCGGCCTGGTTTCCTGAATTTTCCAAAGGAGAGGGCAAGCTATTGGGCGCGCTTCCTTTCTTCCATGTTTTTGGTCTCACCACCGCCATGAATCTATCCATATTTATGGCGTGGACCGATATCCTGGTCGTCAAACCACAACCCAAACAACTGCTTAGTAATATCAATCGCTTTAACCCCACATTCGCGCCATTGGTGCCAACGATGTATATTGGCATGCTCAACTCTCCCGATATTGACAAAACCGACCTTTCATCCATCCAAGGGTGTTTCTCCGGGAGTGCTCCACTGCCAGTTGAAGTCATCAAAGAGTTTGAGGAAAAAACAGGTGCCACTATCGTGGAGGGATACGGCTTAACAGAGACATCTCCGGCGACACACATCAATCCTTTTGTTGACGGAAAACAAAAAGCCGGAAGCATTGGAATCCCCATTTCAGACACCCAATGCCGGATTGTTGATCTGGTCGATTCCACAAAGGTATTGGGTATTGATGAGGTCGGCGAGTTACAAATCAAGGGCCCTCAAGTGATGAAAGAATATTGGAATATGCCCGAGGAAACGGACCGTGTGCTCAATGACGGATGGTTAAGTACCGGTGATATCGCCAAAATGGATGCGGATGGCTATTTTTATATTGTGGACCGAATAAAAGATATGATTATTTCCGGCGGTTTGAATGTCTATCCTCGCGAGATTGATGAGGTGTTTTTTGAGCACCCAAAAGTGGAGGAAGCTTGCGCGATTGGTGTTAAACATGACACAAGGGGTGAGGCAATTAAGGTATTTCTCGTTCTTCACAAGGGGGAAACAGCAACTGAGGAAGAAATGTTTGAGTATTGCCAAGAAAAATTGGCCAAATACAAATGGCCGACCCATATCCAATTTAGAAAAGAGCTCCCCAAATCCACTATTGGCAAGATCTTAAGGAAAGTTCTACGCGAAGAGGAACTTCAAGAAAATCAGATTGGAAGAGAAACTAGTTGACCTCTTTGAGCGTTGGATCGGAAATATCACCCTAAATACAGGGACGAGTGCCTGAAACCAAAGCTCTTTACGCTGTAACTATTGTAAAAAATTAAGATAACGAGTTTTATACTTGGCGCACTTTTGAAAACACGCTAATATTAAGCTTTTTTCAGATTTTACGAGTATTAGAGGTGATGAGGCGAGCTGTCGCTTGCCGATATTAATAAAAATCGGAAGCTCTTGAGTTTCTTTTTAACGGTGAGTTATCAGACTTCATCACTCACTTCAGTTAGATCAACTGAATATTTAGCTTACGCTTTATATTGACTTGGAGAAAAACATGGTCACGATTAATAAAGTGGCAGTCTTAGGGGCCGGAGTTATGGGGAGCACCATAGCGGCGCACATGGCCAATGCGGGATTAAGCGTTCTCTTATTGGATATCGTTCCACCTCAACAATCCCCCAATAAAAACATAGATCGGAATCAAATCGTTAACACCGCTCTAAAATCTCTAGTAAAAATGAAACCGGCGGCTTTGTATCGAAAAGATTATATTAAGCGTATAATTGCCGGGAATTTTGAGGACGATATGACTAAGATCGCTGACTGCGATTGGGTGATCGAGGTCATTGTTGAGAATTTGGACTTGAAAATATCGTTTTTCAATGAGCAAGTCATTCCGAATTTATCAGAACATACGATACTAACTTCCAACACCAGCGGACTCAGTATCAATAAAATCGCCGAAAGCCTGCCGGAGGAGATTCAAAAACGGTTTTTGGTGACGCATTTCTTTAACCCTCCGCGTTATATGCGCTTGATGGAACTCATCCCTTGCCGAAAAACCGACAAGCAAATTTTTCAAGGCTTGGCGAGTTTTATCAGTAAACGCCTGGGGAAAGTCAATGTATATGCCAAAGATACCGCCAATTTTATTGCCAACCGGATTGGGGTGTTTTCAATCTGCAATATTATCCGGCACATGCTGGATATGGAACTGACGGTTGAAGAGGTTGATGTGATTACCGGACCAGCAACCGCGCGAGCAAAGAGCGCCACATTTCGTACTGCTGATTTGGTGGGATTGGATACCTTAGCGCATGTTGCCAATAACTCATATCGCTTGTTGAAGGAAGATGAGCAACGCCAAAGCTTTTTACTACCGGAGTTTATCTCGCGAATGGTCGAAAACGGCCAATTGGGAAATAAAAGCAAACAAGGGTTTTATAAAAAGGAAATGATCGATGGTAAAAAACAGATCTATTATTTTGACTATCATTCATCTGAATATTTTCCTTTAAAAAAGCCGAAGTACGCTTCCATCGGCGCGCTCAAGATGGTTGATGATATCAAAGAAAAGTTAAGACGGCTGTTGGCGGCGCGAGACACGGCGTCCGAGTTTGCTTGGCGGAATCTGCGGGATACTTTGATTTACAGCTTTAATCGAATTCCGGAAATTTCCGAGGATATTGTCAACATCGATAATGGGATTAAATATGGGTTTAATTGGGAATTGGGACCATTTGAAATGTTTGATGTTATCGGCGTACCCCAGTTTGTCGAACGTGCGGAGCAAGACGGAGTCCCGGTTCCTGAAGCATTGAAATCAATAGAATCGTTTTACAAATTTGACGATAAGCACAAGTTATTTTTCAATATCTCAACGAAAAAGTATGACAAAATTCAAAAAGATCGGGATCACATTGATCTTGAATGGTTGAAGCGGCAAAAGAAGGTCATCACCCAAAACAAAAATTGTTCGCTGATCGACTTGGGAGATGGCGTGACTTGTCTTGAGTTCCACTCAAAAATGAATGCCATCTCGATGGATATCATGTCCATGATGCAAAAAGCTATTGAACGCGCGGAGAGAGAGGGTGTCGGTCTGGTGATCGCGAATCAAGGAGCTAACTTTTCGGTGGGCGCGAACGTGGCTTTGCTGGCGACCGCGATTGCGGAGGGCGCTTATGATGAAATTAGCTATTACGTCAAGCAATTTCAGAATACATCAATGGCGATCAAGTACTCGAAGATCCCTGTTGTAGCCGCGCCATTTCAAATGGCACTGGGGGGCGGCTGTGAATTTGTCCTCCATTCCGATGCCGTCAATGCCTACGCCGAAACATACATGGGCTTGGTTGAGGTTGGTGTTGGCTTGCTTCCTGCCGGTGGCGGAACCAAAGAAATGGCCGCGCGCGCGATCAAGCAATCCGAGCAGTTCAACGCGGACATTAATCCCTATATTTTCAAATACTTTCAAAACATCGCGATGGGCAAAGTTTCCATGTCCGGTGAGGAGCTGTACGATATGGGCTATCTGCGTGATGGTGATACCATAACAATGAATTTGGATGAGTTGGTATCGACCGCTAAAAAACGGGTGATCGCCCTTTCGGCGAATTATCGACCCAGATTGCCGGAAACTCAATTAAAAGCACCCGGCAAAGGAGTCGCCGCCAGTTTAAAAAGCCAACTTTGGAACATGAGGGTCAGTGATTTTATTACAGAATATGAGCTGAAGATGGCCGGTATTATTGCGGGTGTCATAACCGGAGGGGATGTTTTGCCGAATACGATAATAACGGAAGAATACTTACTTGAGTTAGAGCGAGAGGCGTTTCTGAAATTATGTGGCAATAAGGAAACAGCTTTGCGTATTAATCATATGTTGAAAAAAGGTAAACCGCTCAGAAACTAAAATAACCGAGGGATATAATGAAAACAGCATATTTGCTTGCGGCTTATAGAACCCCTGGCTGTAAAGCCAAGAAAGGCATGTTTAAGGATGTCCGCCCCGATGATCTGGCCGCGACCGCCATGAAGGGATTGGTTTCTAAAACACAGCTGGATACGGAAACAATAGATGATATTATTTTAGGCTGTGCGTTTCCGGAAGGAGAACAGGGGATGAATGTAGCGCGCGTGGCTTCCTTCAAAGCGAACATCCCGTACCGGGTCCCCGCTCAAACGATCAATCGATTCTGCTCTTCCGGTTTACAGGCGATATCGTTGGCCGCGGACCGGATTATGGCAGGGCAAGCTGACTGTATTATCGCCGGTGGTGTGGAGTCGATGAGTTGCATCCCGATGGGAGGGAATAAATATAGCGCAAATCCCGATTTGGTCGCGGACTGGCCCGAGACCTATTCCGCGATGGGAACTACGGCTGAAATGGTCGCTGAGAAATATGATATTACTCGGGAGCAGATGGATTGCTTTGCCTTTCAAAGTCACCAAAAAGCGGCTCAGGCGATTGCCGATAATAAATTTGCCGATGAGATCATTCCGGTTGAGGTCGAACAGACCTGGGTTGAAAAAAACAAAGCCTTGAAAACAACGAAGCTGGTTGAAATTGATGATGGGGTGCGTGTCGATACCACTGTTGAGGGGTTAAGCAAACTTAAGACGGTGTTCAAACAAAATGGAACGGTGACGGCCGGTAATTCCTCGCAAACAACGGATGGAGCCGCTCTCGCGCTTGTGGTATCCGAGGATTACTTAAAGAAAATCAATGTCGATCCCATCGCGCGGTTTATGGCTTTTTGTGTTACCGGTTGTCCCCCGGAAATTATGGGAATCGGACCGGTCGAGGCGATTCCGGCGGCATTGAAGCGAGCCGGTTTGGAACTCAATCAGATAGAATTGATTGAACTGAATGAAGCCTTTGCCGCGCAGTCGTTGGCGGTAATCCAAGAACTTCATTTGGATTCTGGAATTGTCAATGTCAACGGGGGGGCTATTGCCCTTGGACATCCGCTAGGATGCACGGGTGCGAAATTGACCGCTACTTTATTACATGAAATGGGACGGCAAAAACTGAAGTATGGAATCGTATCTATGTGTATTGGTGGCGGCATGGGTGCGGCGGGCGTTCTGGAACGACTTTAATTAAAGGATTGCAATGAATGAAAAAATAAGAAAAGGATCGGAGTTCCTGATCGCTGACATTTCAGAACAGGAAGTGTTTGTGCCGGAGGAGTTCTCCGATGAGCAGAAGCAGATGGGGGAAACAACCCGGAAATATGTCACCGATAGCATTTTGCCTGATGTCGAAGAGATAGATGAGCAAAATTTCGATTTAGTGGTCAACCATCTAAAACAACTAGGCGAATTGGGGCTTTTTTTAGTCGACGCCCCTGAAGAGTACGGAGGATTGGAACTCGATAAAGTAACATCAGCTTTAATCGCGGAGAATATTGCCCCTTCCGGTGCATTTTCAGTTGTATTTTCAGCGCACACCGGTATCGGAACATTACCTCTAGTTTATTATGGGTCAAAAGATCAAAAGCAGCGTTATTTGGAGAAGCTGATCACAGGAGAATGGATTGGCGCTTATTGCCTCACTGAGCCAAACTCCGGTAGCGACGCTATGGGTGCCAAGTCAACAGCCAAGCTTTCAGGTGACGGCAAACACTACATTCTCAACGGGACCAAACAGTTTATAACCAACGCGGGATATGCCAATTTGTTCACTGTCTTCGCTAAAATTGACGGGGATAAGTTTACGGCGTTTTTGGTGGAACGAGAACACCCCGGACTAACAATCGATCAGGAAGAGAAAAAGCTTGGGATAAAGGGCTCGTCGACGTGTGCGCTGATCATGGATAATTTGCGAGTACCGGTTGAGAATCTGCTGGGAGAAATTGGTAAAGGGCACAAAATCGCGTTTAATATCCTCAATGTCGGGCGCTTCAAGCTAGGTGCCGCAGTTTGTGGCGCCAGCAAAAGCGCTATCAGGGAGTCGGTAATTTATGCCAAAGAAAGAAAGCAATTTAAACTTCCCATTGCTTCATTTGGCGCCATACAGGAAAAATTATGCGATATGACCACTCAGACTTTTGCGTCGGAATCAATGATTTACCGTATCGCCGCGCTCATGGATCAAAAGTTGGAAACATTAGATAAAAAAAGCCCCACTTACTATCAGGAGTATGAAAAATCAATTGAAGACTATACTGTGGAATGTGCCATCTCTAAGGTATATTGCTCTGATGTGCTTGCATTCGCAGTCGATGAAATGGTCCAGATTTTTGGTGGTTACGGTTATGTCAAAGGGTACCCGGCTGAGCGATATTATCGTGATGAACGCATCAATCGCATTTTCGAAGGTACCAATGAAATTAATCGCTTGTTGATTGCCGGTACAATATTAAAGAAGGCTGAAAAAAATATATTACCGATTCAACAAGCGGCCATGCAAGCTGGGGAAAACTTAATTACCCCCGATTTGGATGAAATTGATCTCGATGTTCCTTTTTCAGGAGAAAAAGTGTTGGTCCGAAATCTGAAGCAAATCTTTTTGATTGTTTCAGGGTTCGCGGTGCAACGATATGGAGAAAAAATAAGTTTTGAGCAGGAATTACTAATGGCTGCCGCCAATATCGCAATTCAATTGTTTGCATTAGAGAGCGCGGTACTGAGAGCCGCAAAAATCTACGAGCAGGCGAATGAAAATAAAAAGAAGCTACTTCGCGCAATTACAAAATCACTGGCCTTTGAAATCGCTGAATTACTCTCCGCACAAGCGAAAAAGGCGGCTTTTTTCCTAGAGGAGGGGGATGATTTAATGATGTTGCTGAGTGGGATTAGGCGTTTCACTAAATTTGACGCGTCCGGTTTGCTTGAAAGCAAGCGGTTTGTCGCAAAATCCGTAATTGAGGCCGAGAAGTATCCGTTTTGAATACATCTTAAATTGTATCACAGATCAAAATTCTTTCGATAATTTGATTCGGCTCCTTACGGGCCGGTTCTTTGCGCTTAACATGCTTGATTGAGGCGTCATTCCCAAATTTAATAACAATTTATTTGCTGATTGTTGCGGGTACCCTTTTTCAATTCTTAAGCATCTCTTTTTCAAAGCTTTCGCTGATCCATTGCCGCGCGAAAGCCATTATTTCCTTTTTCACCGGACAAAGCTGATGGCTGAACGCTGTTTGCCGGGCGCATACAAAAAAGCCCAACTGGAAAGTTGGGCTTTTTTTTTTAGAACAAAACGCTAATCGAGTCACCGTTGTGGATTCTCTGTATAGCTTTCGCGAACAGCGGCGCAACCGATAGAGTTGTTATTTTGGGGCATTTTTTAGCCTTATCGAGAACTGGTATCGTATTTGTCACTACCAACTCATCCAAGGGACTATTATTAATTTTTTCCAATGCTTTCCCACTAAGAATCGGATGAACAACAGCCGCGGTCACTGTTTTCGCGCCATTCTCCTTTAAAAATTCGGTCGCTTTAAATAAAGTCCCCGCGGAAGCGACTTCATCATCAATAATCAACGCGTTCAAACCTTCGACATCACCGATCAAATGGGTTGGCACCACCTTATCGGAGTTTCCGATTCTTCGTTTGTCAATAATGGCCATTGGCAAATTTAAGCGGTTAGCATACTGTCCCAGGTGTTTGGCCTCGCCAACATCAGCGGCCACAATCACAGAACCCGCCAAGTTTTTCTTTTTAAAGTGTTCGCAAAATACATCGGTGGCCAACAATTGATCAACAGGCACATCAAAAAACCCTTGGATTTGAGGTGAATGTAAATCCATTGTTAAAAACCTCTGGGCTCCGGCCGTTTGATGTAAATTAGCCATCAATTTGGCGGCTATGGAGATTCGAGGTTGGTCTTTTTTATCTGATCTCACATATGGGAAATAAGGGAGCACTGCTGTTACCCTTGCGGCAGAAGAATGTTTAAGAGCGTCTAACAATAAAAAAGTTTCTATAATGTTGTCACTGACCGGAGGGCAAGACGACTGAATAACAAACACGTCGGCTTCCCGTACATTGTCCAAAAGCTTGACCAACATGTTTTCGTTGCTGAAGCGAACCGTCTCAGTTCGCGACAATTCCATGGCCATGTAGTTGCAAATATCCTGAGCAAAATCAAGGTGTGCGCTTCCGGAAAAGATTTTTAGTGATCCGAGCATAATAATCAGGTTATTGAAAGGTCATTGGGAAAAGGGCTGATATCGCGGATATGAAAAGTTAGCATTTTATTGAAGTTAATGGTTCGCTGAAATCAGCCGTCATCGTCAAGCAAAGAGTTATAGTTGATTCTTGTGTTTAAGAGTGAAGTGGCGTACCCCTTTGTTT
>CAZJUM010000104.1:0-9074 GCA_964549175.1 uncultured Pseudomonadota bacterium
GAAAGGGATATTGCTGCTTAACTTTTTTGAACACAACATTTGACTATATCTCACATCTTCATGAAATTCGCTTATCAATTTTAGCTCTTTCCAATCAAATAAAGAGTCACTAGTAAGTCCATTAAAATCTCCCTCAAGCAAATCAGAAAATAAATCAACTAGAGGTGCTTCTGAGATACTTTTAATAAATGGAGATGTACTTTGTAAAAAAGCAGTGAGCGGGTAAATAAAAGGAAGTGCATCATCTCGACGGAGTTTTTTGGCAGCTTCTCCTAGGGTATTATCACGGGTTAAAAACCAGCATTTTCGATTCTGATTTCTTTCACCTTATAAATTGTCTTCAGGGTTTCCTGAATCTTCATTGCTTGCTTTCTGTTTGGATAGTAAAACATAATTCTAACAGGATCATATCCTGCGCCATTGATGTTTGTTACTCGGGTGTGTTCTTTCGTAATGTGATCCCCATCTGTTGTTGCATCTCGCCACTTTATTTCATATGCTGTATTGCCAACCAAACAATCTATTTCAAATGTTTTAGGGCGTATTCCTGTTTTATTGGGTATTCTTATTTTTCGTTGAGCGTCTGAAAATTTGTATTCAAAACATTTAATTGTTGCTTCTTTCAGAAAAGAACCAGCATATTTATAGAGAAAACGGCCTTTATTCTGATAAATATCAATAAGATTCCCCTCATTTGTGTCGATTCCCAACACCTCATAAATCATGTAGTGTGAGTTATCATCTTCTTCCATCTCTTTGACTCTTTTATCAATCTTTTGTCCAAGTTTGTCTGAATATTTTTTTGCAAGTGATTTGATCTGTTCTTCAATTCCTTGATTTTCCATTATTCCTCATGTGCTTAGGTTAATATGTGCTAAGTTCATATTGCTTTGGTTCATACGACAATGCAAGGTAGAATCAGTCTGGACACTCAAAAAAGAATGTGTATTACTGAATTTAACGAATAAATAGTCGACTATTTATCTCCAAACTACCATATACTTCCTGGACATTGGGAAATTACATCAAAAATCTTTGAAAACAACAAAATAACTAAGATTTGGATGAGATAAAGCGAGTGATGAGGGTGATATAGGATATGGAAAGGGCATTTTGGTGGAGACTATCGGAATCGAACCGATTACCTCAACGCTGCCAGCGTTGCGCTCTAGCCAAGTGAGCTAAGCCCCCACATTTGAGTTGATCTGTGCTTCTAAACAATGATGAATAAAGGTGTCAATAGCGAAATTGCCTTAATATGTTAAATTATCCGGACGGGTCTGAAATCATGTATTTTTTAGTCGTTGCAAATGAGTGGTACCGGAGACGTCACAATCACTTCGGCCAGTCGGTCATTTGCTCTTCTATACTTAAGGCCACTTCATGGATTGAATTGAAAATATCTTTAATAAGCGACGAGCTTACACCGACCGATTTGGCAATCCCAACTTTGTGATCGAGTACTTGTTGCCAGCGGTTTTTATCTAATGCCGGAATGCCTAATCCGTGCTTATAGATTCCGATATCTTTAACGACCTTAAATCGCTCGGCAAGTACCAAACACAACGATTTATCCAAGTTGAATAATGTCAAACGTAAATTATCCAAGCTCAATCCGTTACAGATCACATCCATGCTTTCATCACTGGATTGATCGCCAAACTGAGCCAGTGCGTCTTGAAACACCAAATCCAAAATTTTCTGAAAAAAAACCGATTCCAATTTCAGATTAATAGACATTTCGATCAGTTCGCGCATATCTTCTTTTCTGGCTTCACTGCGTTTTAAATCAATCTCCTGGCGGTTTTTAATGTATATGACTTTCCCAACAACACGCATCCGCTCTGTCAGTAAATTGATAAATGAAATATCCATATAATCAATAGATTTCCGTAAGTCTATCATCAAGGGATCTTTGGTCAAATCAATCGGACTCATAATACCATCTCCTATTTGGCCAATTCAATTTTCGGACACACATCGGCAACATAAGGAATCCCGGCTTCATCCAATTTTTTATTGAAGGTATCATTTACCACACCTATCTGACACCATACCAGCTTTGGATTTAATCGAATAATCTCCGGAAGAAGGTCCGTCAATCGAGCGGGATTCACGAACAAGTCCAGCCAATCCGCTTCATCAGGTGACAAATTGGATAGACTCATTTTGTTGGTTTCACCTAAGATTTTTTCATGGGGTCCGGGATTAATCGGAATGAGCTGATATCCCCTCTCCTTTAAAAAATTACCCACAGTATAACTGGGTCGATCCGTTTTGGGCGATAAGCCAACAACAGCGACGACTTTATTGTCCTCAATAATATCCAAAGCATCGTTAATATCTAACATAGCACACTCCTGTGTGATGGGTCATGGTTGATTGTCGTTTTCAATAACTTATTGTATATCGTTTTGCGGGGCAATAGCGATTGCGCGAAAAGAGTCAAAGTGTTATTGGGTAAATTAAATATTGAAACATGAAGTAAACAATTTAAGCACATTACTTTTCATGAAAAACTTTTACCGCGGCACCTGTTTTCTTATTCTGGCTGTTTTTTTTTGCCTGTACTCGGCATCGCTGAACAATGTACCCGGTGCCATGAAGAAAGTCAGCGTTTTTCTTCCTTCCATGATCCTCAACGGGTCAGTTGCGAGCAATGTCACGGAGGCGATCCGGAGAGTTTAATCGAAGAACAAGCCCATATTGGTATGGAATCGTTTCCGGGACGCATGGCAACGGCGGAAAAGTCATGTGGCCAGGCAGAATGCCATCAAGAGCTTATCCCATTGGTTAAAAATTCAATCATGCACACTGTGGACGGGATGTTGTCGGTAACACGTAGAATATACAATGACCCCCAACACCCACCTTCCGATCAACCTTTAAATCAGCGATTATCAGAAAGAGGAGCAGATTCGTATTTAAGGAAATTGTGCGTGTCTTGTCATTTAGGAACTAATCGTAAAAGTCATTTACAAACCTTAAATGATCGAGGTGGCGGATGTTCGGCCTGCCATCTCCAATCCTATCGAAAAATAAAAAAAGGGCGATTGACCATGGAGGACGGACGCACGAAGGTATTCGGCCCTACTCACCCCACCTTGAGTATTTCAATTGTCAATGACCGTTGCTTTGGGTGTCACAGTCGTTCCGGCCGCATTTCATTAAACTATGTTGGTTTGGCCGAAACCGACACGCTTGACCGTTCCCGAATTAAGGATTTCGGATATCTTCCTGATAAGCGATTGGTAGAAAAAAAAATAGCCGATATCCATAGCGATGCCGGAATGGCCTGTATTGATTGCCATACCTCTACCGGTTTAATGGGTGATGGTACTCGACATGCTCATCAACAAAAACAATTGGATATCCAATGCATTGATTGTCATATAGAGACCACTACTGAACTTTGCCAATCAAATTGCGGCAGTGAACGATCACTCACCACTTTCAATCGCAGAGAAGCTATCTACCTCTCACTTTATGACGGCAAGGTCCCCCCACCAAAAAGCTCAAAAATTGCGGCCACACTAAAACATAAAACACCGCTATTACATCTTCGAAAAGAGGACAATCGGCTTTTGATGCATACTAAGTTGACGGGTAAAACACTCGAGGTCCCCAGAATTAAACAAGAATACTATCACACAATGAAAGGGCACGAACGACTTACTTGCGATAGCTGTCACACCGGGTGGGCACCACAATGTTACGGATGCCATGTATCATATGATCCCGGACAAAAGCAATATGATCATTTAAAAACAAAAAAGACAGCTGGTCGCTGGATAGAAAAACGCTGGGAAGTCAAAGCCGGGCTTCCTACTTTGGGACTGAGAGGAGATAACAAAATCACCCCATTTATTCCCGGTATGAACCTGACAGTTGACAAAGGAGACGGCTCCAAACCCTTTACCAAACAATATTTTTCATCCACATCACCCCATACCACTCAAAAAACTGCTCGCAGCTGCGAAAGCTGCCATCAAAGCAATTTGGCAATGGGCATCATTGATCGGCGAGTTCAAGCACCTCAAAATCACAATTGGATAACGCCCATCGGGTGGATCAAATTGGAGAATTTTAAGATCGGCAAAGCCACTCAACCCGGCGCAAGGAGTTTTAATTTGAAAGAGATTAAGAAAATTAAAGATGTGGGGATATGCCTGGAATGTCACAAAAAAGAAGATAGGATTTACGACAACTTTGAACACAGTATGCTGAACCTAACGGCCAGTTGCCGCGAGAAATAGAAGATAGGCTATTTGCCTCCGGGGATTGATTGATCGAAGTGATAAATATTGTTGATATTTATACTTCGGTATTTATGCCATTTGGTATAATAGGAGTGAAGTTCCAAAAAAAAGCTCTTAAGCGCTTTATTGTCTTTACGAATGGGTTTTAGCTTCTTCCGCATCTCTCTTTTTACCGCGATCGGATGTCGGATAAAATAATTTGCCAAACACCATTGCCCCTCAAAGCTAAAAAGCCTTGTCTCAAAATATATCCCTTTTACAAATCCGAAGAGTGAGTTTTCATCATTAATCAGGTATTTTTTCCCTGTAACAATATCCTTGATTCGGGATTGTCCGTTTTTAATCTTGATAAATTTGAACAAAGAATGAATATGAGCAATCTGTTCGTTAAGTAGCGCAATTGCATCACGATTATTTTGTTGTTCCAAATGTTCTTTGTAGTAAAATAACGGAGAATGGTGAGCATCCTTCAAACGGAAATCAAAGAAAAACCACCACAAAAATGAGTTAACGCGATTGTTAAAATCCTGCTCATTCTCTTTCAATTTCCCTGTCAGAAAAAAGAACTTATCTTTCGCTTTCACAAGCTGCTTTGACACCGTCTTATGTTGCTCGCAAAACGAGCTGAGGTTTTCGAAAAACTCGTGAAAAGAAGCGGGTTGAGCGTTTGGCATATTAATCTTCGAGAATGTTTACAAACAATGGATTACTTTTAAGATCACTCTATCTCTTCCATGTATTCCTTTCTTAATCGCTCTACGAATAAATTACTCTCGTCCAGCGAATGCTTGCTCACAAATTGGAATGCGATTTTTTTGCAGATATTGGTATCTACTTTTCGCAGTATTCTTTTGGTGCGCAACACATGATTCGGACTCATGGATAAAGTAATTTTACCTGTTCCCAACAAATACATTTGCATAATCGGGTCGGTTGCGATTTCACCACAGATGGAGACATCTTTGCCAACCCGATTGGCAGCAATCACAATACGCTCAATCATTTTTAGGATGGATGGATGGAAAGGTGTGTAAAAATCAGCCACGTTCTCATTCATCCGGTCGACAGCCAATGCGTATTGGATTAAATCATTGGAGCCGATACTAATGAAATCCACCAAGTCTAGCAGCTCTTCAATAATAAAAACTGACCCTGGTGTTTCAATCATGCATCCTATCAAAAGATTATCGGCAGATATATTTAAATTCTTACTTTCTTCCTCAATGATGTCTTTCGAATTAATCACTTCATCCAATCGCGTCACCATTGGAATCATTAAGCGAATATCACTTTTTTCAGACGCCCTGAGTATCGCTCGAATTTGCGTCCGATAAAAATCCCGGTGCTTCAAGCAAATACGAATGGCGCGCAATCCCAGGGCAGGATTAGTTTCATTGGACAACTCAGGGAAAAAGCCGGAGCTCTTATCCCCGCCAATATCCCATGTTCGAATTGTGACCGGCTTAAATTGGTTTTTTTCAAGGATATGTGCATAAAGTTTCAGTTGCTCATCTTCGGTCGGAAA
The DNA here is from genome assembly GCA_964549175.1 of uncultured Pseudomonadota bacterium. Taxonomy (GTDB): domain Bacteria; phylum SAR324; class SAR324; order XYD2-FULL-50-16; family XYD2-FULL-50-16; genus CAZJUM01. The sequence continues at coordinate 5,785 of CAZJUM010000104.1, forward strand.
TCCATCTTCATAGGCGAACAGAAACTCCGTCCGTATCAGCCCAATGGAGTCAATATTCATCGCTTGAATCTGATCCAGTTCTGCCAGAAAATCCAAGTTGGCGGCAATATTGACTTTTACTCCATCCGCCAATTCGCATTCAGAGTTGGCCAGTTCCTGAAGCTCTTTTTGATAAAACGCGAACCGCTCCCGCTTGGAGAGCTTTTCAGCAATCGCCTTTTTACTCGGGTGATTAATCACCTCTCCGCTGCCGCCATCGAGGATAATTGTCTCGTAATCGGCAATTCGGGTGGTAATATTCCGCACACCAACCACGGCGGGAATATTCATCGCTCGAGCCAGGATAGCCAGATGAGACGTAGCACCTCCAAGTTCGGTAACTATGCCCAAAATATTGGTTGTGTCCAAATGAAATGCGTCAGCTGGTGAAATATTGTGACTTACCAAAATCACGGGTTCTTTCAAGTTAGAAAGATCAAAATGCGGTTTTCGCAATAGATTGTTCATTAAGCGCTCGCCAAGTTGGCGAATATCATCAAACCGAGCACGAATATAGGAATCAGGGATTTTTGAAAACCGGACCTCCAATTCGGCCAGGACCGTAATCAAGGCCCACTCAGCATTAACTCTGCGCTTTCTAATTATGTCCTCGATGGCCGGAATAAAACGTTTGTCATTGATAAACAGCTTATACCCGGCAAATACCGATTGGATTTCTCCTTCGATAAATTCAGACGATTTATCCATGATAGTGGAGATTTGATCGTCCGTGTCCTTGCGTGCTTTTTGAATACGTTCGAGCTCTCGTTCGACCTCTTCATCACTCTCAATTTGAATCCGTGGGTAGTTTAGAAAGGCGGAATAAATCGTTAGTGCCTCGCCAATTACAATTCCGTCGGAAACTCCGATGCCGCGATATATGCTCATTTCAATTTGATGTTAGCTTAATTGACTTAAATCTCTGACTGCACCTTGAGATGCACTGGTAACCATCATGGCATATGCTTGCAGCGATTTAGGAACCACGCGGTCACGCCCGACAGGTTTCCAGGCCTTTTTACCCTTTTGATTCATCGCCTCCCGACGCTGGTTTAAAACATCATCGGATACATCAAGCCGGATGGAACGATTGGGGATATCAATCACGATGGTGTCGCCTTCTTCAACCAAACCAATGGCACCGCCTTCAGCGGCTTCCGGAGAAATATGGCCGATACTTAGTCCCGAAGTACCGCCACTAAAGCGACCATCGGTAATCAGGGCACACTCTTTTCCTAGATTTTTTGATTTCAGAAAAGTCGTCGGATACAGCATTTCTTGCATTCCGGGGCCTCCTTTAGGTCCTTCATAACGGATCAAGACCAGGTCTCGCGCTTTAATTTCATCATTCAATATTGCCTGGCAGGCTGTATCTTGAGAATGGTAAATCCGGGCTTTGCCTTCAAATTTCCAGATATTTTCATCGACACCGGCTGTTTTAACGATGCAGCCATCCTCAGCAATATTACCATACAATACACAAAGGCCACCATCCGCGCTGTAGGCGTGTTCCGGAGATCGAATACAGCCATTTTCCCGATCGATATCCAATGCGTCATAGCTTGCATTTTGATTGAATCCCAACACACTCTTTTTACCGTCCGGTGCGGAGCGATACAGCACTTCGGCGTTGGGATTACTGCCCCTCAAAATTGTATAGGATTGAATCTGATTTCCTAAAGAGCCTCCGAACACCGTGTTCGTATTTGGATGCAACAGCCCCTTTTGATTCAGCTCATCCAAAATACGATTGACACCACCCGCCCGATGAACATCTTCAATATGAAAATGGGATGAAGGAGCAACTTTACACAATGTGGGCACTTTTCTGGATATATCGTCTATGTCTTTCAAAGTAAACTCAACTTCCGCTTCCCGCGCCACGGCTAGCAAATGCAGTACTGTATTGGTCGACCCTCCCATAGCGATATCTAAGGTCATCGCGTTTTCAAAACTTTCCCGATTACAAATCGCGCGTGGCAACACATTATTATTGCCATTAAAATAGTGTTCTCCAGCCATTTCAACAATGCGTTGGGCAGCTGACTCAAACAATTGCCAACGGTTCTCATGGGTGGCCACCAGTGTTCCGTTTCCCGGGAGTGCCAGTCCTAAAGCTTCATTCAAGCAATTCATGCTATTGGCGGTAAATAAACCGGCGCACGACCCGCAAGTTGGGCAAGCTGCTCGTTCAATCTCATCAACTTCCCGCTCACTGATTGCATCATCACCAGCTGCCAGCACGGCATCGATTAAATCCAATTTATTGCTTTTAAGATTGCCGGCTTCCATCGGTCCGCCAGAAACAAAAATCGCGGGGATATTTAAGCGCATAGCCGCCATCATCATTCCCGGTGTGATTTTATCACAGTTGCTGATACAGATCATAGCATCAGCGACATGGGCATTCACCATATATTCTACAGAATCGGCAATCAAATCACGACTCGGCAATGAGTACAACATACCATCATGACCCATAGCAATTCCGTCATCAATAGCGATGGTATTGAATTCCACACCAAAGCCGCCACTGTGATCTATCACTTCCTTAAGCTGCTGTCCAACCTGGTGCAAATGGACGTGACCGGGAACAAATTGTGTAAATGAATTGACAATGGCGATGAGTGGTTTTTCAAAATCCTCATCTTTCATCCCATTAGCTCGCCATAATGAGCGGGCTCCTGCCATTGTTTTTCCTTCCTTAGTAACACTACTGCGTAATTTACCCACAACAAACTCCTTGATATGAACTAATTGGTTTTGGATCGTTCGATAAATTGAGGGAATTGATAATGGTGTTTGACTTCAGCAATTCAACCGAAGTCCGAGGTTCAGTGTCTTTCTTTTTTGATCACCATGTCAAATAAGCGCATCATTTTTCCTTGTACAAGCGGATTGGTGAATTCATACTCATGAAATTCAACTCCTTAAGCAACTCGTTTATCAATGATGTCAATCAAGAAGGGAATAGCCTTATCACAATCACAGACCCAAAAGCAGCTAAATGTGCGGGTATTGCTTTGTCCCTGACCGGAGCCATATCCCATGCTCAAATGCTTGGCTTTCATCTCAAGTATAAGCAAATGATTGGTAGTCTCATCACCTCGAGTTCCTTTTACATGATGCAGGGTATTATCCATTCAAGTTTTGGAGTTCGCCGAGTAATTACGGTTGATTCATTCACATTACCCTAGCAATGTCCGGTTAAAAAAACGCGACAAGTATAATAAGATTTTGATGTAAAAAAA
>CAZJUM010000105.1:0-9057 GCA_964549175.1 uncultured Pseudomonadota bacterium
GGGGTTCGCGAAAAACAAAAATCCCTATAAAGGCTTTTTATCGTCCGTTACAATATCAAATCTCTGTAGACTGTCTAATGCAGGCGGATTAACAAAAATCCGTCAAAAACCTTGTCAAGTAAAAAATGAACTTTTTTGCACTTTTTTAATAAGTTCTGAATAGATACCGCGTATGTTCCGCTGATTCCATCAATTGTGATATCTGTTTCACCATCCACTGGTCTGAATCCTTGAAAAAGATGTGTCTCACCGGAAAGAAATTCATTGCTCCATCGCTGGCGAGCATAATACCTTTGAAAACAATCCGGTCAAATCCGGCAACACTTCCCTTGACGACATCAGAGAAGCTATCTATCAGTTTATTCATGGGTCGCCTCTTTTGTTTACTAATTTGACGGATATTAACCCTACAATACTACTTATCATGTAAGCGATTGAAATAATTGCTACTCAAAATGAAGTAAGAGATCTTAATAATCAACAATATCAGCTAGGTAAGTGTTTAGGTATCTTTGTAGGGTTAATATTACATATTCTTACAAAAAGGTGGCTCGTTACCAACTGAACGTTAGCTTGCGGGTAAAGATCACTTTAGAAGAAAGATCGCTTGGCAGTTAGCGGTTTCCGCAGTCTCAATATTCTTACCTGAATTTGCCGACACCTCAAGCGTCAGACTCTGGTTAGATTTACCATATCGGATCACGGCATTTACCACGAAAAGACACCCATGTCTCAGCACAATGAGGGCGCGCGATTTGGTCAAAAGCTTCACGAAATCGTAAGGTATGTTATACGGACTAAAAAGAAAACTATAGACATCTCTTCCTTTTCTGGCGCTTCAGGATCATTGTTTGTATCGAAACTGGCGAACCAATCCCAAACGCCCAAAATAATCTTAACGAAATCTTACGAAGTTGCCGAGCAGGTGGTTACGGATTTGAAGTTTTTCAATGAGGATAATCAGGTCAATTTTTTCCCTCATTGGGACACGATGCCTTACGACAATCAATCGCCTGATAAAGGGGTGCTGGCGGTTCGGTTTAAAGCACTAGCTAACGTCCTGTCTCAAACCGCGCCGATTACAGTCACCACAACGAATGCCCTGATGCAGCGCATTTTACCGGTTGCGACCTTTGAGGAGCATTGTCTCCAAATCGAGGTCGCAAAATCGTTCGAACGATCCTGGCTATTGAGACAACTATCACAAATGGGTTTTGTGCGTGTCGAGATGGTGGAGGAGAAAGGCGAGTTTTCGGTTCGTGGTGAAATCATCGACATATTTCCCGTCTCAAGCAATGATCCTGCCCGTTTGTGCTTTTTTGACGATGAGCTGGAAAGTATTCAGTACTTCGATGTCGAGACCCAGCGCTCAATAAAGGGCACTCAGCAGCTTTTTGTTTATCCGGCTCAAGAAATTATCTATACGGACGAAACGACCCAAAACGCGCTTAAAGGAATTATCGATTTAAAGGCCAATACCGTTCCCTTAAATTATCACAGCATTGTCGAATCAATTCAATCCAGGACATCATTTCCGGGTGTGGAAAGCCTGCTCCCTTTGTTTTACCAGGAAACAGCCACTTTATTGGATTATTATCGCATCCCCCCGGAAATTATCATATTCGATCACGGGCAAGTTAAAGAAAGCGCCAAACTGTTCTTCGATGAGGTAGCTTCTGAATATCATTATTCACTTCATGAAGGAAACCCAACCCTGGATCCGGAAAGACTTTTCAGCAAGCCAGACACTTTTTTCGAGTCACTCAAGTCATATCGGCAAATTAAACTTCAATCTCTCGATTTTGAAGCTAATCACAGCCCTGTCAGTATTTCGACAGTTGATAATGAAGCCCTGCGCTCGCTTGCTATTAGCCCTGAAAACGCGTCCCGAAGTGCTGTTCACAATATCCTGGTTCAGCTCATTGAATGGAACCGGGCAGGGGTCAAAATAGCCATCGCCGTCAGTTCCCCCGTCAGAGCCGAGCGAATCAGGCAAATGCTTTCCGAACTGGGACTCGAGGCCTGGATCGAGCCGGAAGAAGATCGTTCCGGACGCAAAGAATTTTTTGTCAATGAAACACACCATGAAGCGAGTTCATTTGTTATTATTCCTTCTTTGATCAGTAAAGGGTTTCGTTGGATCAATCATGAAGGAGAAACCAAGTTCGCGTTGATTACGGGGGAAGAGATATTCGGACCTCGCCAAAAAAAGAGGCGAGTCAAAAAGTCCAATTCAAAACACTTTTTCTCAAGTTTGGGAGGCATTAATGTCGGTGATTACGTCGTCCACGTTGAATACGGAATCGGACAATATGAGGGATTAAAAAAAATCAAAGTGGGTGTCAATGAAGCTGATTTTTTACTGATCACTTACCACGGAGGCGATAAAGTCTATGTTCCTGTTGATAAGTTTCATTGGGTGCAAAAATACTGCGGTGTTGATGCCGGCCGACCAAAGGTCAACAAGCTGGGCAACAAAACATGGACCAAAAAAAAATCCAAAGTTCAGGCAGAAATTGATCAAATGGCGGAAGAACTCGTTCGCGTCGCGGCGATACGAAAGGCCAAAAAAGGGGTAGCCTTTTCTTCCGAAGGCACACCGCACTCCGAGTTCTCAATGAGTTTTCCCTATCAAGAAACAGAAGATCAGGAAAATGCCATAGCCGATGTGATGAGGGATATGAGATCAACCTTTCCAATGGATCGCTTGGTCTGCGGGGATGTTGGCTTCGGCAAAACCGAAGTAGCCATGCGTGCTGCTTTCCGAGCTGTATGGGATGATCATCAAGTCGGAATCCTGGTACCAACCACTATTTTGGCTCAACAGCATTTTGATTCGTTTACTAAACGGTTTGAAAGTCATGCTGTCAAAATAGAATTACTAAGCCGATTCCAGACACCCAAGAACATTAGGGCTATTTTGCGAAAGTTGGAAGAAGGGAAAATAGATATTGTGATCGGCACCCATCGCTTGCTTTCCAAAGATGTGAAATTCAATAAATTGGGACTGTTGGTAATCGATGAGGAGCAACGCTTTGGTGTCAGACATAAAGAGGCCATCAAGCACCTGCGGACAACGGTAGATACACTCACCCTAAGTGCCACTCCGATCCCCAGGACTTTGCACATGTCCTTGGTTGGCTTACGGGATATCTCAATCATCAACACCCCGCCAATAGATCGGAGAGCGATTCGAACACGTTTAACCAAAGCGAGTGATTATGTGATTCAAGAAGCCATCAATCGCGAAATCAGACGCAACGGACAAGTGTTTTTTATTCACAATCACGTCGAGTCCATTTATCAAATTGGTCGATATTTAAACCAATTACTCCCAAAAGCTCGTGTCGCGGTCGCTCATGGGCAAATGGTCGAGCGAGAGCTGGAAGAGATCATGATAGACTTCATCAATAAGGAATACGATGTTCTTCTGGCAACAACCATAGTAGAGTCCGGGTTGGATATCCCCAACGTTAATACGATTATTGTGAACAATTCGGATAAATTTGGACTCTCACAACTCTATCAGCTTCGGGGACGTGTTGGCAGGAGCAGCGTGCAAGCATACGCGTACTTGTTGACACCACATGAAAAAATCCTGACCGACATCACCCGAAAGCGACTCGCCATTCTTCAGGAACTCAATCATTTGGGAGCCGGTTTTAAAATATCCAACTATGATTTGGAACTTCGAGGCGCGGGTAACGTTTTGGGCGCGCGACAATCCGGCCATATCATCGCGGTTGGATTCGAAATGTATACGGTGATGATTGAGGAAGCGGTTGATGCTATTAAGCAAGGTCAGCCAAAAGCAGAGGGTTATGATGAAAATAAAATTAAATTGATCCTAAGTTTAGAAGCCAACTTGCCAGACAGCTACATAACCAGTATGAACCAAAGACTGGATGCCTATAAATCTATTTCATCCTGCCAAACGGAAGATGAGCTGTGGGATATAAGAAGCGCGCTGGAAGATCGATATGGGCGCTTACCAACCGCGGCTGTCAGTTTGTTTCATTCAATTCGGATCAAAATACAAGCATCAAAGTTATTGATATCGCAGATTAATCAAAAGCGTGAAGTACTGGAAATTACATTTAGCGAAGCGTTTCAACCGGACCCGGTGAAAATAAGCGGATTTTTGAGCCAATCTGATTATCAACCCAGGTTACTACCTGAAAACCGCATCAGAGTGATACTACCAAAAGCTTCGGCTGAAGAGATTATTCGTTTTCTGTTGACTTTTAAAAAAGAAGTGTTTTAGCGGGACTTGATAAGGACTACGATCTATCCAACAATATTACCTACGATTCATTCATGTCTGTGTTTCCAACGGGTACGATAAAAGCATTTTTAATTACCGGGCTAGCAGTCCCATTAGTAATTATCTTATGGCTGTTCGCGGCAGGGTGCGATCAATCAAATCCGGAGCGATACCCCATCATAACGGGTGATGATTCCATCGCCACCGTTAACAACGCTGAAATTCCTTTAAGTGTGTTCCAAAACGAGTTGAATTCTTTCTTACAACGATATCGTCAGCTTGTCTATCCTGATGAGAGGCAACTGAGTGTCGTCCGAGATTTTGTGATTACCCGATTGATTGAGGAGGAACTGATCGCTCAGGAAGCGGTTCGCAAAGGTGTCAGAGTGACTCCGGAGGAGGTGGACAACCTGGCAGCTCAGTCATTGGCCCCTTACCAGAGTACCAGTATGTCGCGTGTTTTAAAGGGAACAAACATCGATGAAGAACGCTGGAAAGAGAAATTTACGAAACTGATGGTCAAAGAAAAACTGGTTCAAATGGAGGTCATCGAAAAAATTGCCATCACCAAACGAGAGATTCGAGAATACTACAAAGAAAAACAGAATGAAATGCAAGTTCCCCAAGCATTTCGTGTACGAAACATCACTCTATCAACCTTAAAAGAAGCCCAGGCCATCTTAAGAAAAATCAAGAAAGGTGACGATTTTATCAATCTGGTGCGTAGTTATTCAATATCACCCGATAAGAATAATGACGGAGATCTTGGGTTCATTGAAGACGGAGATCTCCCTAAAGTGATGCAGGACGCAATTTTTAAATTGGGATTTCGGAAGTACCGAAAACAGCTCAGTGGAATTATAGAAGCGCAAGATGGTTTTCACATCTTTAAGCTTATCAGTCACCGAAAGGGAAAGAAACTTAGCCAGAGACAAGCCACCGCAAAAATTCGAGCTATGCTTGTTCATCGAAAGCAAGATGGGGCCTATGCAAAGTGGATCAAAGGCTTGCGGTCTCGGAGCAAAGTCGTCATCGATCAAGCTATGCTGAATAGCGAGCAGGGATACTAATTTATCCGATACCGAATTGATCACAGGAAAAGTAAATAGGGGAAAAGTTGAATATCGTTCTTGTTGGATTTATGGGTGCCGGGAAAACCACTATCGGGCGAAAACTGGCCGCAAGATTGGGTTATTGGTTCCTCGATACCGATCATTGCATAGAAAAAGAACAAGGATATCATATCACCGAATTGTTTGAAAAATTTGGTCAAGCTCATTTCCGTTTACTGGAAACCGATTTATTAAGACGACTGGCAAAAATTCAAAATACTGTCATTGCGACAGGCGGGGGACTGCTGACAACACCGGGGAATACTGACTTGATAAAAAAAATCGGTACCAGTGTGTACCTGGCTGCCAATGTGGATAAACTGTTTGAAAGAGCCATAAAAACCGATAAACGTCCTCTGTTACGGGAAGCTAATCCTTACGAAGCAATGGTCGAATTATTCAATCAACGGAAAAACCTGTACGAAATGGCCGATATAAAAATCGAAACTGAATCACTTTACCTAACGGCTGTGGTCAGTGAAATAATTAAAAATCTCTAACTCCGGACTTCATGACGAAGTCTTCAAAACTGCCCTTAAGATTTTGTTTTTAAGGGAGTTTACTAAAAAACAGACAGCAGGCAGTTTTATGATGCTTTTCAAAAGCATTGCGTAATGATCCGCGTAGACAAATTGATTTTTTATCCTAATTGAAGAATTTTATACCTCACTAACCATTAATCCTACTCAATATGTGAACTCAAACGGAATCCATGAAATTATTTGATGAACTGCGGGAAAGAGGGGTTATAGAAAAAATCACCTCGGATGACCTGATCGAAAAAATTAATAAAGGTGGCTTAAAGTTTTACATTGGATTTGACCCCACAGCAGACAGTCTGCATATCGGTAATTTTGCCGCACTGAACCTAATGCGCCTCTTACAAAAATACGGACACCATCCCATCGGATTAATGGGTGGGGCAACCGGAATGATCGGAGATCCGGGCGGGAAAAGCACTGAACGGAAACTGTTAACCAAAGACCAACTCAGTTTTAATGTCGCCGGAATCAAAGTGCAGTTGGCGAAGTTTCTGGATTTTGAATCGGGCAATGTGGCAAAGATCGTCAATAATCTGGACTGGTTGGGCAAGTGGTCGTACATTGATTTCTTACGTGATATCGGCAAACATTTTTCGGTTAACGCGATGGTCGGTCGGGAGTCTGTCAAAAATAGATTGGAACGTGAGGGAGAAGGAATTTCTTATACCGAATTTAGCTATATGTTGCTTCAAGCATATGATTTCTATCACCTAAACAAGGAACATGATTGCGAACTGCAGATTGGCGGTTCCGATCAATGGGGTAACATTATTTCAGGCATTGACTTAACGCGGCGCTTGTCCAATCGACAATTATACGGAATGACCATCCCTCTGATCACTAAAACCGACGGCAGCAAATTCGGTAAATCGGAAAGTGACGCTATCTGGCTGGATGCGGAAAAAACATCACCGTATGCGTTTTATCAGTATTTCTTCAATCAAGCCGACGAGGATATCATTCACTATCTTAAAATTTTTACGCAACTTGAATTGGAAGAGATCGCCGAATTGGAACAACAAGTAAAAACAGAGCCCCATAAACGAGCGGCCCAAAAGCGGCTGGCCGAAAAGATGACCCGAACTGCCCACGGGCAAGCGGAACTGAACAAAGTGATCAAAGCATCACGAGTATTATTTGGTGAGAAAATTGATGATCTTGACGATGACGCCATTGCCAATATTTTTAAAGACATTCCTTCACTTAAGAAAGAAGCATCGGCATTGCAAAACAACTGGAGTCTAGTCGACGCGCTGGTAGAAACCGGGGCCTGTAAGTCGCGCGGACAAGCCAGAAAATTGATCCGATCCGGCGGCGTATATGTTAATAACGAGTTACAAAAAGATATCGATCTGATTTTGACTTCAGAAAACCTGGCATCCGATTCTTTTTTGATTATTCGAACCGGTAAGAAAAACTACCATCTGGTACAACTTCATTAAGCGAATCAATTGCCAATGCCTCAGCTACTAAAAATCAAGTGCCACTACCCGGATATGCCGAAACCGGTTAAGGCGCATAGCAGCGATAGCGGTCTTGATTTAACATTAATGAGAGTGATTGAAAAAAGAGATAATGTCTTTTTTTTCGATACGGGTATTTCAGTGGAACCACCAAGTGGCTATTATACCGAATTGCTCCCCCGTTCAAGCATATACAAAACCGACTTTATCATGACCAATGGCATTGGTATTATTGATACCGGATATCGCGGACATTTAATGATGCCTATGCGGTATCTTGGCTCAGGTCAAGGCAAAAGTATTGCTGAACAGATGATAGGGCGGCGCATCGGACAATTAATTTTGCGGAAAATCGAACCGTATGAGCTTCAAATCGTCAGCACTCTCGCCGATTCCATCCGGGGGAAAAATGGATTTGGGAGCAGCAGCTCGTAGACACCCGTATACCGAAGCGAATTTCCCCGATTTGAAAATAGCCATTGCCCATTATTGGCTGGTCACCTGGCGTGGTGGCGAACGGGCTATGCGCTCTATTCTCGACCTATTTCCCAAAGCTGATATCTATACACTTTTTTATAATCCTGAAGTTTGTAGTCCTTATCTGGAAAATCACCGGGTTTTCCCTTCCCCTTATAATATTTCGATTATCAAAAGTTTTTCCCGATATCCTTGCGCTCTAAAATCATTACGATTGAAAGGCTCCTATGATTTACTGATCTTTTCGGAGTCGGGTCCTGCCAAAAAAGGTACTACGAAACCTCAAAAACTTCCTCATCTTTGTTATGTACATACACCGCGGAGGTATTGCTGGGGCTTTACGGACCAATACCTGGCCACATTACCCCGATGGAGTCACGGGATAATTCGAGGATTGTTCAATCGGCTAAAAATATGGGATCTCAGCACGGTTGATAATGTCGACAGCTAGCTGGCAAACTCACAAAATGTGGCCAATCGAGTCTCAAAATACTATGGCAAAAAGGCCAACGTGGTTTTTCCACCCGTATCTTTGAGTTTATTCACTCGTCCATTACCCCGTGTTCCGAAAAAGCACTATTTGAGTTTTGGCACCATTACACCATACAAGAAAATTGACCTTTTGATGGATACCTTCAATCAAAATGGCAAAGCTCTAATAATTATCGGTGATGGTAGTGAAAAGGGAAAGCTTCAACAAAAAGCCCGTCACAATATTAGATTCACCGGAACACTATCATGGGTCGAGGTTCAGCAGTATATTGATCACTCCAGAGCCCTGTTATTTCCCGGTGAGGAGGATTTTGGAATTGTTCCGTTAGAAGTTATGGCGGCTGGCTTCCCGGTTATCGCGTATCAAAAGGAGGCGCTCTTGAAACTATTAAGGCAAAAAAGGGAACCCGGAACAATCCTCCGGAATCTTTTTTGGCGAACAAACGCGGGAGTCTCTTGCACAAGCGATCATAGAGTTTGAGAAAAGTGAACACTGCTTTGACCCGAACCGGATCAGACGCATGCGCGACAATTTGGTGATGATCAATTTAAACAAAAATGTATCTATTCAGAATTTATTAAAAAAGTTCATTTTTTACTTGACAAGGTTTTTGACGGATTTTTGTTAATCCGCCTACATGAGACAGTCTATAGAGATTGGGTATTGTAACGGACGATAAAAAGCCTTTATAGGGATTTTTGTTTTT
>CAZJUM010000106.1:0-9019 GCA_964549175.1 uncultured Pseudomonadota bacterium
AACAAAGGGGTACGCCACTTCACTCTCAAACACAAGAATCAACTATAACTCACTACACCCTAAGTTACAGCTATTCGCAAACTTTATTAAACCCTGTTAATAGCGTTGATTTGATTTTATTCAAACAACAAATAACTTGTATCTATTAGCTATTTCATATAATCATTCAAATTGCTTTTTTAAATAAATATCCAAATATCAACAACAAGTTTTTCACACTATAATTGACCAGTTACACGGAGATTATTTTTTATGTCAAAGGAGCTCTTCCACAATCATTAGAGCATTCCAAAGTGACTCCAACCAAAAAATTTCTTCAAAATTGATTCACCCGATCGCAAAATTCTTTTTTTTCAGAATATTAAGCAAAGTCGGTTTACAATACTCAAAGGCTTGTGCTATCCAGAAAAATCAGTTCAATTAAGCACCAATCCCGCTTTACAAACACTTTACGCTCGGAATCACTTATATACAATGTCGCTCACAAAAAGACAGAAGAAACGGCTGGATCAATTGATTGACCCCCTTCTCGCTGATTTAGACATTGAATTGGTCGACATAAAGCTAAGGCAAGTTAATCAAACGAAAGAATTGGAAGTTGTCATTGATAAAGAAGGCGGTGTCACCGTTGAGGACTGCGCGCGCGCAAGTCGAGAGATTTCACTCATTTTGGATGCGGAAGACTTATTCTCATTCCAATATGCTTTAGAAGTGGGCTCTCCCGGAATTTTTCGCGAACTCAAAAAAGAATCGGAATTTCTAAAATTTATGAATTCAAGAGTTAAGGCGGTTTATTATACCGCTGGGAAAAACAAAAAAAAATTTATCGGCTTACTAACCCACTATCAAGATCATCAGATCACGTTAAAAGATGAAAAGCAGCAGATCATGATAAGCAAGGACCAAATAAAGAAAATTCAACTTTATCCGGAAATCAAACATATCATTGCAAAAACCAGCTGTTTTAATCCCTTTGCCGAAATTTCACAAAATATCACAAACCAAAATATCAACTGATATTCACTTATTGAATTACCGGAGTAATTTCTGACGTAGATTGGAGTATCTTATGAAACCTGGTGACTTGCTGGAAGCGGTTGCTGAATTAAGTCAAGAACGTGGATTAGAGCAAGACGCGATTATCGAAGCGATTGGAGATGCCATCGTCGGCGCGGCACATCGTAAATATAAAACTTATAAAAATATTGAAGCGATGTTTAATCCACAAACCGGTCAGTTTGACTTAATGCACTATAAAGTTGTCGTTGAAGATGTCAATGATCCCGACAACGAAATCTTAATTGATGAGGCCCATGAACTGGATCCTCTCGCTGAATGTGGTGATGAAGTGGAATATGAGATCGATAGTATAGAGTTTTCCAATGTAATCGCACAAACGGCTCGCCAACTCATATTTCAAAAAATAAATGAGGTTGAACGCGAAACAGTTCTCGAAAAATATCATGAAAAAATAAATGATATCATTCATGGGTCAGTTTCTCGATTTGAGCGGGGGCGGGCGATTATCCTCATTAACAACACCGTTGAAGCCGTTCTGGAGCGGCGGGAGCAAATTCCGTTTGAGAAATTACAAGTTGGTGATCATACACAAGGCTTATTACTGGAAGTACGATCAGAAGGCAGAGGTCCTCAACTGGTATTATCAAGAACGCATCCTGATTTTTTAATCAAGTTGTTTGAGCTAGAAATACCGGAAGTTTATGATGGTGTTATTGAGGTTATCTCAGCGGCCCGTGAGCCGGGAAAGCGAGCAAAAGTTGCCGTCCACACCAATGATCCTGATGTTGATCCGGTAGGTGCCTGTGTTGGTGTCCGCGGATCAAGGATTCAAACCATTGTTTCTGAGCTTTGTGGCGAACGAATTGATGTTGTGGAGTGGTCCAATGCCTTGGAGCAGTTTATAGCAAACGCCTTAGCCCCAGCTGATCTTATGGAAATGGATCTCCATGAAGAGAGTGGTGTGGCTGATGTAAAAATCATGCCGGATCAGTTGTCTTTAGCGATTGGTAAACAGGGACAGAATGTTCGTTTAGCATCGAAGTTAACGGGGATCACCATCAATATTATCGCATGGGAAAATCCTGAAAAAAGAGCACTGGAGGAAAAAGAAGCGGATTTGGAAGGAGCGCCTCAGGAATCCAAGACTACAGAAGATAGCGCACAGAGCGAAAGTTCGACCGAAGAGCTTTCAAGGGCTATCACTGAAGACAAAAGTGAAGGTGAAACAAAAGCTGAAGCAAGTGAATCCGTATCAGAAACTCAGAATGAAACCAAATCCCGCGAACCTTTGCCAGAGACTGAGAGTGCGGTTGAGGCGGGTGAGCCGATAACAGAGGCTCAGAGTACTACTGATAAACCAGAGACTGATAAACCAACAAGTGATCAGTATTCTGAACTCATTGCACCTGAATTGGATTCAGAGCCAAATTCAAATGAGTAACTACAAAAGTCGGATCTATGGTGGTTTTTATAAAACCTGATTCGCGACAAACCTGTAAACGACATCTACAAGATAATATTTTCTCTATTTTTACAATAGTTTATTACGATACGGCACAAGCTAATAAGCATCATACTGGCACGAAGCGGAGGATTGTCCATGTCAAAAAGGGTATTTGAACTGGCTAAAGAGCTAAATACTCCCACAAAAGACTTAATTAAAAAGATAAGTAAGTTGGGTATTAAAATAAAAGGTAACTTCTCTGGATTGACGGAAGACCAGGTGTCAAAAATAAAAAAGGATTTCTTGGAACCTACCAGTCGAATAAAAGAAACCCTTGTCTCCAACGAAGGAGAAACTAAAAAAGTTAGACGCCGAATCATATCAGCGAAAAAAGCAACCGCAGGCAAAAAAATCAGAAAGTCATTAAACATAAAAGACGAGCCTCTAAAAGAAGATATCCAAACGCGCAAAGATATGAAAGTCACCGATAATTTGGAATTGGAAGAGGCGCTGGTTATCGATAAAGAAAGGAAAACGCGTGACGCGCCAGTAAAAGAAACCATCGAAGAAGAAAAAACAACCATCTCTGATGAAAAACTGAAGGTAGAGAAAAAGAAATCTTCCGGAGAAGACTTAATAGTAAAAGAAGTAACACCAAAAGCCAAAAAGACTCCTTCCGAACTAGAAGAAGTCAAAGCTGAAAAAGTTGAACAAAACAGAGAAAAGTCAAGGCAAGGCCAAGCCAAATTACAAAAAGCGAAAAAACCCGAGCCAGCAACGAAAGCACCTGAAGCTGATAAAACAAATAAAAAAGATGAATCCACAGAAAAGGATTCAGTTAAAAAAGGACGAAAGAAAAAGGACGAAAGAAAGAAAGCAGTTGAGTCTCTTGAGTCTGAGGATAATGATCAAGGTTTTGCAAAAAAGAAAAAAGATAAAACTGTCGGAAAAGTTCGCAAAAAGGATAAATTTTTCAAGCAATTAATTGAGGAGGAAGAAAACGAAGGAAAACCCGCGAAGTTTGCTGGTAAGAAAAGGTTCAAGATATTTAAAAAGGAAAGCCAGAAACCTCAAATTGCAAAACAGAAAAAAGTTAAGCATACCTTCAATCCCAGAAAAAAAGAACTGGTCGTCGGAAAGCTGATCACAGTCGGTGATCTGGCCAAGTTAATTGGGATTAGAGTTCCGGAAATTATCAAAACACTGATGTCTCTGGAAATCATGGCAACCATCACACAATCCATAGACGGCGAAACGGCCGCATTGATCGCGGGAGAGCACAATATTGATCTCAAAGTGAGCGTCAGCTCTTTAGAAGACGCAATGGATTTTGAAGAAGATCATGAGGAGAATTTAGCTGAACGTCCTCCGGTGGTTACGATTATGGGTCATGTAGACCATGGAAAAACAAAGCTTTTGGATACTATCAGGAATACCAATGTGGTTGGCGGAGAAGCGGGTGGAATCACCCAACACATCGGCGCGTACCATGTCGATACTCCTGACGGATTGATTACTTTCCTGGATACGCCAGGTCATGCTGCGTTTACTGCGATGAGAGCACGCGGAGCTGATGTAACAGATATCGTAATTTTGGTAATTGCGGCCGATGACGGACCGCGTCCCCAAACTATCGAAGCGATCCGCCATGCAAAGGCAGCCGATGTATCAATTATTGTCGCGATTAATAAGTGTGATAAGCCGGAAGCCAACCCAGACCGTGTAGTACAACAATTGATGGGACATGAGATAGTTGCGGAGGAATTCGGAGGTGATGTTCCGGTGATAAAACTCTCGGCAAAAACAGGAAAAGGCATCTCTAAACTTCTAGAAATGGTTCACCTGCAAACTGAGATGATGGAACTTCAAGCTGATCCGTCCCGTATGGCACAAGGTGTTGTAATTGAATCGCGATTGGACAAAGGGCGCGGAAATACCGCTACCATTTTGATTCAAACCGGATCACTAAGAATTGGTGACAATTATGTAGTTGGTACCGAATACGGAAAGGTCAGAGCCATGTGGAATGATCGCGGTAAAAAAGTGCTTGTAGCTACGCCGTCCATGCCTGTTGAAATCGTAGGCTTGAATGGATTACCCAAAGCGGGAGACAAGTTCAACGTCGGAAAAGATGAAAAACAAGTCCGCCAGTTATCATCTCTGCGAACAATAAAAGAAAAAGAAAAGGGACAGGCTATTCAACATAAAAAGACGCTGGAGAATATTTTTGATTCCCTGGGAAAAGTTGAAA
The DNA here is from genome assembly GCA_964549175.1 of uncultured Pseudomonadota bacterium. GTDB lineage: Bacteria > SAR324 > SAR324 > XYD2-FULL-50-16 > XYD2-FULL-50-16 > CAZJUM01. The sequence goes on from CAZJUM010000106.1 coordinate 4,716, forward strand.
AGTCGATGCTTTCTCTGATCATTAAGGCTGATGTCATAGGTTCAGCCGAAGCACTCGCTGATTCTCTGTCAACTATAGGCAATGAAGAAGTTGCAGTAAAAGTTGTGCATAACGCGGTTGGCGCGATTTCAAGCACAGATGTTACATTAGCAGCTGCCAGTAACGCCATTATCATCGGATTCAACACAAGACCTGATCCTGCCGCGAAAAAACTATCCAAGGAAGAGGGCATCGAAATCAGACAATACAGTGTTATTTATGAAGCCATTGATGATGTAAAAAAAGCTCTGGAAGGTATGTTGAAACCGGTTATTAGAGAGGAATTTCAAGGAAGAGCACAAGTCCTTGAAGTTTTCAATATTCCTAAAATTGGATTTATTGCAGGATCAAAAGTTGTTGAAGGGAAGGTCGTTCGAAGTACCCCAATTCGGGTTCTTCGTGATAATGTTGTTATTCACGACGGCCAAATATCATCCCTCAAGCGATTTAAGGATGATGCCAAAGAAGTTATGACCGGTTTTGAGTGTGGAATCGGAATTGAAACTTACAAAGATATTCGGGTCGGAGACGAAATTGAATCTTATTCTCGTTTGGAAACTTCAGCAAAATTATAAAGCGCATATTGATTTAAAGTACTGGTAAGAGTATTCAGTGGCTAAAATTTCAAAAGATCGTAAAAGAGAGCTCATCAAAGTAAAACTGTCGGCCATATTTCAGAAATCCGCGAGTAATCCACGATTTGAAGGGGTCACTATTGTCAACGTTAAGCTGGCTCCGGATTCGTCAACTGCGGTTGTTTACTATTCGGCATTTAGGACTGATATTGATGATTTAACAAAATCCCTCAATGCAGCGACCGGTTTTTTCCAATCTAAACTGGCCAATACTTTAAAAACCAAAGGTACCCCTCGACTAACCTTCGTTTATGACCATGGTTTCGATTATTCCGATAATATTGAATCAATCTTAAAAAATATCAAAAAATAGAAATTTATTTCCGTGAGAAAAACCCCCTGACTTTGGTCATGGAATGAATCAAACACCGCTTTTTTTTTATCTTCGCTATGCAATTGACATACATTTTATGTCTTATTCTATCAATATTGAGAGGGGCATCCTCGTTAGGGTGAGGAGATTAAAGACCACCGTTTGAGGTGACTATCTTCGCTTGACTCCCGGAACTCACGAATTTATTCGTGGGAGTATATCAATTCAGATTAACACTCAATCAACGATGGATGAATTCTCAAATCCATCACCTGTTAATATAAATCCCTGCCTCTAGCTACCGTTTAATTGACACCATCTTATATTCGGCTGTGCAATGTGATGTGCGGCGGGTTCTGATTTTGCTAATCCACCAACGGCGATAGTAGTCACTCCAGCCAAATTACCAGCTATTATATCATTCACAGCATTGCCATAGAATGCTGATTGACTTGTATCTATTCCTGCGTCGCGACATGCTAAAGAAATCATATATGGGGAGGGTTTTTTGTATTCGGCGGGGAAACTTTCGGAAATATACCTGCTTTTCGAGGGAAAATAGGACTCTAATCCGGTGACGCATAATTTCTTAACCTGAGAACCGATGAACCCGTTACTTGCCAGTGCCAACCGCATACCCGCCGCAATCAGGTAATCCAGGTAGTTGCTTACGCCATTCAAAGGTTTCAGTTTCTTATAAAAAAAGTTGTGGTAGGACTCAAACAGTAATTTAGCAGATGCATTTTTATTTATTACCTTGAAATTGCAACAATTTACAAACGCATCAAAATATTGCGTGGGCGAACCGGAACCAAATTGCTGGCACAACCACCGCAGTAAACTGATATTGAGTTTTATTTGCCCGTCATCAAGCTCTGGGAAAGCATCTGCCAGGGCATAATGTTGGGCAGTATGATAGGATTCCCGTGTATTTATCAGCGTATCATCCAGATCAAAAATATGGAGACGAATACCCTGCGGGCTTTTCATCATCCTACCGTCACTGATTTAGCCAGGTTTCTTGGTTTATCAATACTCAACCCAAGATGCCAAGCGGAATAATATGAGAATAGTTGTGCAATGATTAGCTCAATGAGTGGAGTGAGTTCCGGATGAGTTTTGGGGATAATAAAACAATAATCCGATAAGCTTTGTATTTCTTGATCTTCTTCGATACAAAACGCGACTATCTTTCCATTTCGCGTTTTTACTTCCTCCATGGCCATCAAAGTTGTTTTATATAATTCCGAACCATCATTGTACGGTAGAAAAAACATGCTGTATAAACTCTCATCAATTATCGCTAAAGTCCCATGTTTTAAGAATCCGGCAGGTAGACCTTCTGCATGAATGTAAGTCACCTCTTTCATTTTCAAAGCGGATTCCATCGCGATAGGATAATATATCCCACGGCCCATAAAGAGCCAGTTTTTTATATGTTTTGTATCCTCAGTCAATTTTCGAATAAATCCGGATTCTTCGTTTATTATTTTTTCGATAATATCGGACAATACTATGAGACGAGATAAGTAACGATTTTCTTCCTCTTTGGTAAGGTGCCCATTCAATTGGCCAACTCGAAGCACGATTTGCCAGAGAATCATTATCTGAGAAACTGCCGCTTTAGTTGACACAACACAGATTTCTGGCCCAGATCCTTGAAAAATGCAATCATTAACCATCTGACTAATTGAAGATCCAACTACATTGACCACTGCTGATGTTTCGGCGTTTTTCTTCTGAGCGGCTCGAATAGCCATCCTTGTGTCATATGTTTCACCACTTTGGGAAAAAAAGAGAATGTGATTGTTCTCATTTACCGGAATCAAAGCTGGGAATTCATCCGAGGATATGGCTGGTACATACAATCCCGCAAATTGTGAAAACAGGTATGTTCCCACCATGGCTACATAATATGTGGTGCCAACGCCGACACAATAAGATTGTTGTTTATCTATAAATTTTTGAGCTGTTTTTTGAATCTCTTCTTCTGAGACTTGAAAAGCTGTTTTGATGCTAAGGGGTTGATCAAAGATTTCTTTAAGCATGTAATGGGAAAATTCTCCTCTTTGTACTGTTTGCTTATCCCATTTGACTTGTATTATTTGTCTTTGAACCTCTTTCTGATTGTCCAATCGCTTAATCTTCAATTGATCTTTGGTCATCAAAACATACTCATAGTCATCAAGCGTTATCGTATCACGCGTTTCCGCTATGAAGGCGTTGGTATCGGAACTAAGATAATTTGTTCCATCATCGATTCCCACAACCAAAGGAGAATCTTTTTTTGCAGCGAAGACTGTATCCGGGTCGTATGTCGACATCAAAGCAATGGCAAATGATCCCTCCAGTTTTTTTAAAGCGTTGTGAAAAGCCAGCTCAAGATCAGTCGTGGTTTTGTATTCATCTTGAATCAGATTGGCAAATACTTCCGTATCTGTTTCAGATAAGAACTGATATCCCTTGGTAATGAGATCTTCATGAATTGCTCGATAGTTTGAAAAAATCCCATTATGAACAATCACAAAATTCTGATCATTTGAAAAATGTGGATGGGAGTTCCCCGCAGTCACCCCACCATGGGTTGCCCACCTTGTGTGCGCTATTCCGATATTTCCCTGCATTTCGGAAAATCGTTCGATCAAATTTACCTCATTGACATTACCAGTGTTTTTCCTTATTTTCAGTGTATTATCGGATGCATCAACCAAGGCCATTCCACAGGAATCATAGCCACGATATTCTAAATTTTGTAAGCATTTATACAGCTTATTGGCGACCGGTTGATGACTTGCAATTGCGCTAATTCCACACATTTTTTATTTATACGAAAAGTTTAAATTATTGAGACAGTGTATTAATAGATACGGTCAGATGGTCCGGGACTTCGGTTCGAGGTGCTATTGAAATTCCCGGCGCGATGGTGTTACTGGTTCCTATTGTCGAATTATCGCCGATAAACGCCCCAAGTTTTGGTAATTTTGTATTCAAACAGCCCTCATTTTTCGATTCAAAACAAATTGTCTTTCCTGAGGTGATATAGTTCACCGTAATCGTGCCTGATCCAAACTTAACACCAGTTCCGACGACACTATCTCCGATAAATGAAAGCCTCCCGATTACAGAATCACCAAACAACACAGCATTTTTAATCTCCGTTCCATATCCAATTTTGCAATTGGGACCAATGGCGGCATTTTTTCGAATTAGGGTATTATTGCCCAAATAAACATTAGGCCCAATATAACATGGGCCTTTAATTACAGAGATATAGTCAAATGTTGTGTTCAAAAAAGTTAAGCAGCAATATCCCTTTC
>CAZJUM010000107.1:0-8981 GCA_964549175.1 uncultured Pseudomonadota bacterium
AATGTAAAATCATACAGACTCCATAGCTCTTCGAGACTATGGAGCCACCAGAAAATTTGAATCTCATCTTAACAACTTCATTGGTATTGGATAGTCAAAAGATTGAAATTGTAGACATCACAACGCGAATACAATATCTTTCGGGATCGTTCCCAGATGAACCTTTTAAGCAACGAGAGCTGATTCAACCCGTTTATTCTCATTGAATGACAATCACTATGGTCAGAAGAAACTGGATATTTGTCACTATTGTATTGTTGTTGATTGCCGTGATTGACTCCGCTTACCTGGTTTATCATCATCATCTCGTCAATATCATCCATCCGGATTCCGTAAGTTTCTGTTCGGTCAACAGCGTAATAGACTGCGATCAAGCAGCATTGAGTCCATATGCTATGTTTGCGGGTATTCCGGTTGCTACTTTAGGATTATTTGCCTACCTCTTTTTAAGTATTTTTATTTTGTTTGGTCTATCATTCCGGTCCGATCGACTCGCGGATTATTGTGCCGTTCTATTCCTGGCGGCATTGCTCATGTTACTCTTCGTTTTTTATGAGGCATTTATGTTGATCGCGGTGCTCAATAAGATCTGCATGATCTGTTCTATTTTGTATATTTGCGGCATCGGACTAGTTTTCAGCATTAAAAAAACTCTTGGCAGTTCGCCACCAGAAATACTTAAAGTTGCCAATACAACAATCATTAGCGCATTGAGTGGGTTTAAACGCGAAACGATATTAGGACCCGGGCTTTTAGCACTGATGATCTCATTGCTTTTGTCGTTGACGTACGATTATCAAATTCAGAAGAACTTCATTCACCAAAAGGCACAACTTGAACCTCCGTTGCGGGATGGCTTACAAATCGGCCTTGATTTCTTAAATCAGAACAAAACTATTCCGGATGTGATCTCACTACCCAGTGGTTTGCAATACCAAATCATCACCAAAGGAACAGGGGCACAACCAAAGTCAGACAACCTCGTTATAGTTCATTATACAGGAAGTTTAATCGACGGATCCGAATTCAATAATTCCAGAAAAAGCGGTAAACCAGTCACACTTTCTCTCCAATCGGTAATCCCGGGTTGGCAAGAAGGTATTGGAATGATGAGGGTGGGAGGAAAACGAAATCTATTTATTCCCTCAACATTAGCTTATGGCAGTCAGAGCCTCGGCAATTTGATTCCGCCAAACTCGGTCTTGATCTTTGAGGTTGAGCTTTTGGGTATTAGTAATTGAGAGCAGTTGTGCCGCGTTTAAATCGATTACCACACGAATACTCACAGCAAACTAAGAGAAAACAAGACCCATAAAAAACCGGTAATACCACATATGAAGATCCGTCTGTCTATCGCTTAGTGACTTCCCTTTTGACTCTATAAGCTAATCCCACGCGAACCTTTTTGAACAGGAACAAAAAACGGATTGACGCGAATCACATATGAGTAATTCGTGGAAATCTGTTTTGGGAGATCCTGGCTTTTCGAGTGGGGGAAGCGTTTTTAAATTTTCACTCCATGACAAGCCACCAACGCGCTGGTATCGGAGACCTGAGGAGTAGGGATATCGCGTTTGCATCTTTCTGTTGCCTTGGAACAACGTCCATGAAAGACACATCCCGGTGGCAGGTGGATTGGAGTCGGAACATCGCCCTTCAACTTAAAATGACTTTTATTCTTTTTGCCAATTTCCGGGATAGCACTGAGCAATGCTTTGGTATAAGGATGCTTAGGGGATTCGAAAATTTCTCTCACCGGGGCTAATTCACATAAACATCCCAAATACATTACCGCAACCCGTGTACTGATATGTTTCACAACTGAGAGATCATGGGTGATGAACAAATATGTTAATTTCCATTTTTCCTGGGCATCCATCAGTAAATTGAGAATCTGAGCTTGAATGGACACGTCCAGTGCGGACACGGGCTCATCGGCCACTATAAATTCAGGGTCAACCATCAGGGCCCGGGCAATGCTAATGCGTTGACGCTGACCTCCGGAAAACTCATGGGGATAACGATCAGCCCATTTCGGATCCACGCCGACCTGATTCATCACATCCGCCACTTTTTCTTCCACTTCCCCGCTTTTCATCGACTTGTTGTGAAAACGAACCGGCTCTTCCAGAGTTTGCTCCACTTTCATGCGCGGATTGAGTGAAGCGTACGGATCCTGAAATATCATCTGCATTTTACCGCGAAAAGGGAGCATCTCAACTGAGTTCAGTTGATCGATGCGTTTGCCGCCATAATGAATTTCTCCGTTATTTAAAGGATATAATCGAAGTATCGCGCGAGCTAAGGTCGATTTTCCACAGCCACTTTCGCCAACCACACTCAATGTTTCCCCTTTTTTGATTGAAAAGCTGACATTGTTAACAGCTCTCACCCATGTTTGTTCTCGCTTTATTCGTCTGTTTTTAAATCTCAATTGCTCCAGAAAACCACCCGAAATATCGAAGTGCTTCACCAGGTTCCTGACTTCTAATAATCCGTTTGCTGGTTTCATAATTTTTCTTTAAATAATCTCTTCGAAATCGATTGACGCGAAAGGGGATTTACCCCCGATTACACACATGACAAGCAATATCCCGATGTTCGCCTATTGATTGTTTTAATAGCGGTGTCTCTTTATGACAGATTTCTTCTTTAATGGCACACCGTGGGTGAAAGGCACATCCTTCGGGCATATGAGTTAAATTTGGCATCATTCCGGGTATTTGTTCCAGTCGCTTGCCTGTATGACTCAAACCGGGCAGTGATCCAATTAATCCTTTCGTGTAAGGATGCTTTGGTTTGGCGATGATTTCATCGGTCTTCCCCATTTCAACCACACGACCCGCATACATCACCACGATTTTTTCCGTCACTTGTGAGACCACAGCCAAATCATGAGTAATTAAAATGAGTCCCATATCTTCATGTTGACACAGCTCAGACAATAGCTCCATGATTCCGGCTTGAATCGTGACATCTAAAGCGGTTGTCGGCTCATCGGCGATAATCAAAGAGGGATTTGTCAACAACGCGATCGCAATCACAATCCTTTGCCTCATACCGCCGGAACATTCATGCGGGTATTGAGTTAAGCGTTTTTCCGGTGAGGGAATATAGACCTTTTTCAGTTTTTCTACAGCGATGTCCGTGGCAGCTTGTTTACTGATCTTTTGATGCGCCATAATCGTTTCAATCATTTGGGTGCCGATGGTCAGTACCGGATTCAGAGTCATCATCGGATCTTGAAAAATCATATTGATTCGGTTTCCGCGAACATCCCGCATTTCCTCTTTAGAAACGGTGGTCAGTTCTCTGCCCTCAAATTGGATGGAACCATTCGAGATGTATCCCGGTTTACTGATCAGATTGATCACGGAAAAACCGGTGACTGATTTTCCGGCACCACTTTCTCCCACCAATCCGATTTTTTCTTTTTTGTCCAAGGTGAAACTGATGTCATCCAGAGCAACCAAATCACCAAACCTGAGTGCGAATTTAACCTCTAAATTCTTAACTTCCAATAGACGCGACATGCTTATCCTTTATATAGTTTTGGATTCAATGTGTCCCTTAGCCAGTCTCCAAACAAAATAATCACTAAGGTTAATACCACCAATAAAACCCCCGGGAAGAAAGTAATCCACCAGGAACCGCTAAAAACATATTCGAAACCGACATGGATCAGTGATCCCAGCGATGGTTTGGAAATCGGCATCCCCAATCCTAAAAAGGACAATGCTGCCTCACTCAAAATGGCCTGTGATACTTGAATGGTCGAAATCACCAGCACGGGTGTGAGCGTATTGGGCAATATATGCTTGAACATAATAATTCGGCGACTGAGTCCGATCACGCGAGCGGCTTCCACATACTCTTTGTTTTTTTCTCCCAGTACTGATGCTCTCACTGTTCTGGCGTAAATCGGCCATTGTGACACACCGATAATAACCACCAACATGGGTAAGGCGAGGCGTTCGTATTCACTAACACCGAAAGCGATTTGGAAAACGGCCGAGAAAATAATAGCCACGATCAAATAGGGAATTGAAAACTGCACATCGGCCACCCGCATCAGGAAAGAATCAATCCTCCCGCCAAAAAATCCAGCCGACAACCCCACTATAATCCCAGCCAAAGCTTGAAAAGCGACAGCTCCAATGCCAATCACCATGGAGGTTCTCAGCCCGTAGAGCATGGTACTCAACAGGTCGCGGCCCTGATTATCTGTGCCCATTGGAAATCGCTCAACCCCTTCTTCCATCCAAGCCGGTGGCAGCTCGGAATCCATAATATCAATCGTCGCGGTATCGTAGGGGTCATGAGGGGAGATGACCGGAGCCAACAAACCGCACAACATAAAAAACATAAAAATAATAAAGCTGACATACGCGACAGGGTCCCGTTTGAAACTGTACAAAAAGTAGGATGTTTTAAATCTTTGCCATTGGTTCATTTTGTTCCCGCAATTCTGACCATTGGGTTGATATATCCATAAGTGATATCAACAATTGTATTAATGATCACAAACATCGCTCCTACAACTACCAGATACGCGACGATAAGCGCCGTATCGGCTCGAGTAACCGCTTCAAGAAACATAAAGCCCATACCCGGCCATTGAAAAACAGCCTCGGTCAATAAGGTAAAGGCAAACAAAATTCCCATTTCCACACCAGCTACTGTAATAACCGGCAGCAATGTGTTTTTGAAAGCATGTATCATCCATACTCTGCCTTTGGTCAATCCCTTGGCCCAGGCAAACTTGATATATTCTTTTTCCAATACCTCCATCATCTCGGAACGAATGAGACGGATATACAAAGGAGCCATAATTGAGGCTAAAGAGAAACTTGGTAAGATCAAATGAACCCAGCCATCCAAAGTGAATAAACCACTTTCCCAACCACCGATATTGACGGTTTCCCCTCGACCATAGACCGGGAGCCAATGCAGCTCCACCCCAAATACGTAGATTAAGGCAATGGCAATCAAAAAGACCGGTACCGCCACACCGATGGTGCTGAATCCCATAATGATTTTAGTCAACGCGGTATGGGGTCTGATGGCCGTATATAGACCCGCGGGAAAGGAGAAAAAGAAGATAATCAGGGAAGAGACAAACACCAATTCAATCGTAGCCGGTGCTTTTTTTAATATGACCCCTCCGGCTGGTTTTTTGTAATGATAGGAGATTCCCAGATCCCCCCGGACCGCGTTTTTCAAAAAACGAAAGTACTGGGTCGTTACCGGATCGTTGAGTCCCAGCTTATCTCTTAAGACCTCACGTTCTGCCCGCGAAACTCTGATTCCGACCATCTCACGGACAGGGTCGCCGATATTATGCTGGATAATAAAAGCGATCAAACTAATGACCAGCATCACAATCACGGCTTGAACAGAACGTCTTACTATAAACGCAAACATGGTTTTCTTTCCGGGATATGCGATAAAAAGAAGGGAGCCAACCCTAAGGTATAACTCCCTTCAATGAACCATAATTTACATGAAACGATTTGGTTTAGTTCACAACCAAGTCGCCCAGATAAGGCATGTTCAAGATGTTTACGATAGGGTGAGCGTCAACACCTTTTGCCACACCATAGGAGTGGTTTTGCCAATGAAAAGGAACATACGCGGCTTCGTCATAAAGAATCTGTTCAATTCTTTTAAGCATGCTTGTTCTTTTGGCGCCATTGGTTTCACTCTGGGCCTCAATGGTCAGACGATCTACTTCCTTGTTACAATAGTGACCACTATTATATTGACCATAACCTGTTTCCGTATTGGGACACATGGCCAGGAACTCGTAGAAATTACCGGAATCCTCCGTATCTGAATGCCATCCGATCATTTGAAAATCAGCGATCTGTCGATCAAATTCATCCCAGTATTGAGCCTTGGGCATTGTTTTCAGATTAACGCGGATTCCAATTTTTCTCATCATTGCGGCAAATGCCTCAGCAATTTTCTCATCATTTACATAACGATTGTTAGGCGCGATCATACTGGCTTCGAAACCATCCGGATATCCGGCTTCTTTCATCAATTGCTTCGCTTTGTTCAAGTTATAGCGAGGCTCAAGTTTGCTGCTGTATCCCAGGTAACCTTGAGGACTCATTTGACCAGCGGCAGTCGCTGTTCCCTTCATAATCCGCTTGGCAATACCAGCGTTATTGGTTGCGTAAACAATCGCTTGTCTTACTTTAACATTTTTCAATGGAGTCAATCGGTTTTGATTCATTTGGACCGTAATGATACGTCCGCCAGTTTCAGTCACCAATTCTGTGTTTGAACTGCTTTGGATTCTTTTGAAATCCTGAGGAGGTACCGGAGAAATAAAATCTACATCGCCGGATAGCAAAGCGGCAACACGCGTAGCATCTTGTGCGATAGGAGTCAGGATGATTTTATCCACATTGCCCGGAGAACTCTTATCCCAGTAATCTTCAAACCGATCCATAATCATTTTCACCCCATGATCTCGGAACGTCATTCGATAAGCTCCTGTCCCACTTGGGATAGCGGTTTTAGCAAATGTATAACCAACTTTTTTCAACGCGTCTTTAGGCTGACCTTGCTCATCCGTACCGGTATAGTACTTACTGTCCATTGGGAATACATAAGTCATCATACTTAGGAACAGCGGATATGGAGCTTTGGTCTGGATATCAATCGTATGGTCATCAATCATCACAGGGTCATTAAATGGCTCGAATAATCCTTTAAAATCCGCGCTTTTCCGGAAACGATGCATTGTGAAAATAACATCTTTCGCTGTGAAGTCATTACCCGAATGAAATTTAACGCCCTTACGAAGATAAAATCGTATGGTTAAATCATCTTTCCTTTCCCATCTTTCAGCCAGGCGGGCTTCAAATTTCAGATCTTTTGTCCATCTTACCAGAGGATCAAACACCCAATGCGAAAACTGAAGCATTCCGCCTGAGAGCTGCTCCTGAATATCGACTGTTTTCGGATCCGCATCAAGCCCCAGTCTCAATGTCTTAGCGTGGGAAATACCGACGAAAAACATCATTAAAACGATACTTAATCCAAAGATCTTTTTCATATTAACTCCGATTTTAGTGATAGAGGTGATAAACATTGTTTCAAAAGTCGTATCCTATTGAATAATATATATTGAAGTCAATTGTATTTTGTTTTTGGTTCATCCGGTTAAACTATACTTTCGCTTGACCTAACAGATGCGGGCTTAATTTCGCGACGCTACTCTGAGAAACGCCAACTTAAAGGGTGAGAAGATAGACCTGTAGCTTTTCCGGAGCGGGTTTTTGCGAGACAATTGGGGTAAATGGTAAGCGATATGCTGAAGTTTCGATTTGCTTACTCAAAATCCCACATTGATTTTTAACGGTGCCTGAGGTATTTCAAGTAAGATCTCAAGAATTTATCTCAGATTTTTATCAATGCCGGTTTCAAGTCATGAATGCCTTCCTTTCATCTCTTTGATCAACATTATTATTTTTCGCTTCGGATTTCGGTAACACAATGAGTGACAAGTCATCTGCAAAACAAGCACCTCAGAAAGACGGGACAATGTCCCTGATTGATCATTTAAGTGAATTACGGATTCGGATAATCCGATTTCTGATGGTTATGGGTGTGCTGGTCATATCGTGCTATTTCTTTCGTGAAGAGATTCTGGATTTGATCAAACAGCCGGTTGAAGCCCCTTTATTTAAATACACTTCCTCCGCTGTTATTGTTAACCAGCCGGAAGGAATCAAAGAAGCCCAAGATATAAAGACATTAAGCAACTCGTATCAGTGTAGCTGTGAACCTGTGACGAATCAATTATCCGGAATTGCTCCTGATCAAAGCGGATCTGATATATCGATGGATTCAAAAAACTCAAAAAAAAAAGAGCAACCCAAAACCCCGGAAGAAATTTCCGAGCCTGAATCACTAAACTGGATAGGAAAAGCAAAAGAGGCCGCATTGGATTTTGTCGCATACTTCCAAGTGATGATAGGAAAAGAGCCGACTGCTTCTCCACACTATGTCAAGCAAACGAATGTAACAAACAAGGCAGTTGATAATCCTAAATTCTTGAATTGTCAGTGCCAGCTTAAATCCGACGGACAGTATGGTCGGTCGCATTCGTCGATGATCTATATTGGGTTGCCGGAACTGTTTTTCGCTCAAATGAAAGCGGCTATTTTCACGGGATTTTTCCTGGCGTTCCCTTATCTTTTAATAGAATTGTGGGGATTCATTGGTCCGGCACTTTACCGGGCGGAAAAACAGATCTATTGGATTTTTGCCATTACTTCGTATATTTGCTTTATTGGCGGATCTCTATTTGGGTATTTTATCGTATTCCCTTTTGGATTTGATTTTTTTCTGAGTTTAACTCAGCCCGGGGAAATAATGCCTTCACTGGCGGTCGGTGAATACTTAAACCTCTCTATCAAATTATTATTGGCCTTTGGTTTTATATTTGAAATGCCTTTGATCACATTTATTTTGGCTCGACTTGGGATCATTACGCCCGAGCTGATGCTAAAACAAGCCAGGATCGCCATTCTCATTATCTTCATTTTTAGCGCTTTTCTCACACCTCCCGATCCATTCACTATGGTGTTAATGGCAGGTCCTTTGATCGTGTTATACTTAATCAGCGTATTGGTTTGCCTCGTGGGCGTAAATAGAAAGAAAGTGGCCCTTAAACAGCAGGGATTGGAAGAAGATAAAATTTAAAAACCGAATTGTTTTAAGAAATGCCTGAGATAAATAAAGGCATTTTCATTTCCGCATTATGTACTTCAACCCTTCTTTTCCCCTTTTTGACATCCGGAGCTCAGGAAGCAATGGAACGGAAAACCGGTTTAAGATAGCTCATTAGCTCTCAAAATTTGAGGTTCCGTAGACGGATGAACGCCAAATAGCCGACCAAAAAAAATAATTGTAACTGTTCAGCTAATTTCTCTCTGGTGGCTCCATAGTCTCGAAGAGCTATG
>CAZJUM010000108.1:0-8913 GCA_964549175.1 uncultured Pseudomonadota bacterium
TTTTGTTTTTCGCGAACCCCTGACGCCGCTGAAAAATAAAAATAGATTTTAAGCATATACAGAACAAAAAAATCCGCTTTTTAAAGCCCACGGTGGCTCCATAATGGCGTAGCCTTGCGGAGTCTTAAGGTAAAATCACACAGACTCCATAGCTCTTCGAGACATGGAGCCACCAGAGAGAAATTAGCTGAACAGTTACATATTAAATAACATTAAAAAAAAGGAGCATCTTTATGAAAAAGTACATGGTCACTTCAATTATCATTTTATGGCTATCGATTTGTTACGCGGCAATCGGACATGCTGATAATGCCAGGAAGGAGCGGACGGTTCATTTTGGAGTAATGGGATCAATTATCGGATCGGGAGGATTTTTCGGGTTACAAATTTTCGAAATGATATATTTGGGGGGGAATTTTACAAGCTTCGCATATGACGAAAAAAACAGTGATGAAACCGAACTAATAGAACTAGACTTGAGTACTCAAACCGCGTTACTCAGGATTTATCCGATATCCGATTGGAGTTTTTTTTTTCAAGGAGGATATGTATCACGAGACTGGAAAATTCAAGGATGGTCGTATGATTCCAATGATGATGGCACCATACATCCCGATGAATGGGTAAAAGCAACATTAACCTTTCCTAAATCGGCCTCGATGGTGGGATTGGGATTCGAATGGATTGCCGACTGGGGATTGACGTTTTCTTTAGGTATTAACGCGATTATCGGAGACGCGCCGGAGGTTGAGATTGAAAGCGGTTCTGATGCCGTGCAAGAAGATATTGATCGAGAAGAAGAGAATCTTGAAAAAGAAGCAGAGGGACTTGAAACGATCCCTCAAGTATATTTAAGTCTGGGTTACGCTTTTTAAACCTTCCGTTCCGGAGTTGAGTTTTTTTTGGGGGGGATCGGCCCAATGATAAGATCCCCCAAAAGGGAGGAAAATCACTTTCCATACTCGCTTGACGTATCTTTTCCGACAGTATAACCGACGATTTCGTTCGGAGTCGTTTCTCAAGTCAGTTTCTCTGCCACTTTTTCCCACGGTGCATAACGATAATTCGATCGGAAATAGCGGACACATCACGCATTTGATAACTGATGATAATAACACCTACGCCGTGATCCTTTAATGAGCGAGCCAAGTCCGGTACTTTGGCTTGTTCCGCGACAGCCAACGCCGCGGTTGGTTCATCCATGATAAGAATCTTCGCGTTCCAGTAAATTGTTCTGGCAATCGCGACGGATTGCCTCTGACCTCCCGATAAATTGCGTATCTTGTTTTCCGAAGAAGGAATGTGAATTTCCAGCTGTTTAGGCGCTTGACTCGAGGGTCTTGCGGTTCTTGGAAAAACCCCGTCATTCATTCCTACCACAGACACAACAGAAATCAATCAAATAGTGAAACTCCGGTGTTTGTAATTCGGTTTCAGAAAAAAGTGTCGATCGGCAGTCTGGGCTTTGTGGACCATTCGCCCAGGGTGCTTTTGGGGATTGGGTGGTGTGTTATTTTTGGTAGTGTTGAAATAAGGAAAATAACTCGTTTTGATTGGCTATCATAACAACACGGTCATATTTTTGAAAGGTATAATTCGGACCGGGATTGCTGATTATTTCGCCATTTGCCTTTTCCACGGCGATAATGATGACATTGAACCGGTCTCGGATCATACATTCGCGAATCGATAATCCGATCAAGGCACTATGCTCAACAACATCCAACTCTTCGATAGCTAATTCGAAATCACCTTTTTTGTGGGCCACATCGAGAATTTTACTGATTGTCGGCTTGATAATGATTTGTGAGATTTTCGCGCTTCCGATTTGATAAGGATTGATAAAATGATCGGCACCGGCTCGCATCAATTTGGTTTGCGTGCTCTCTAGCTCATATCTCGCGATAATGAATAGATCGGGGTTGAGTTCCCTGGCCGTCAATGTGATAAAAACATTTCCCGCATCGGAGTTAACGGTGGAGACCAGACCTTTGGCGTTTTTAATCCCCGCTTTCAATAAAACCTCCTCGTGGGTGGCATCACCGGCAACTGTGAGAATCTTCAAGGATGTCGCCTCCTCGGCAAACCGTGTGTCAATAACGACCAACTCTTTACCAGCCTCCAGTAAATTGTTGGTAACATCCTCTCCGATTCGGCCAAACCCGCAAATAATATAATGATCCCTGATATTTTGAAGCTTCTTTTCCATTTTCTTTTCCTTAATTGCTTTCCCAAAAAACGGCTTGATCAGTTCCAAAGACAAGTTTCTGACCACAATCGCCACATTTCCGATACCTGATAATATCAGAATCATCGTGAATACTTTGCCGGGTGGACTCAGGGTGTGTGTTTCACTGTAACCGACAGTCGTCAATGAAATGATGGTCATGTACAATGAGTCAAAAAGTGTCCATCCCTCAATTAGATTATAGCCAAGTGTACCGATGAGAACGATGAAAATCAGGGGTGAGATGGTTTTGGTTAATTTCCAAAGCATGACTTGATTGATAATCCGGTATTTTGCTACTTGTTTTGCCATGAAACAAGTGGTTTATTACTCGCTGTATAATGCGAACTTATACCTGTTTTCGCGGAACGGAGCAAGGTAAACGGAATTTATCCATAGTAAATGGACTCTGTTTTCTGGCATTCACATTTCCCTGATTGCTTAACAAGCGTTTCAAAAGGATAAGAACCAGTGTGATCAATTTTAATCGCGGTTTTTGGGGAATGGGCTGGTTGACAAGCGCGATATAAATGACCAACATTTCACAGACGCTTCGATGATAAGACAATACAGGCAACTTACCCGGTGCTGTGTGGTTTGATTGAACACGCGCGGCCAAATCAATATTACAGACTCCCGTTGATCGCGGTATCTGTATTCAGACAATTTGGTAAAACAACTTTTCGAGGAACTCCATGAATATACTCCGGAATATTATCTCAGGAATCGGCAAAACCAAAATGGTTCAGCTGAACGTTTTGCCCAAAGATACCGTGGGAAACATTATCGCGAAAACTGAAGCCGATAATCCTATGGGCAGCGTCAAAGACAGAATCGGTGCCGCGATGATCGCTGATGCTGAAAACCGGGGCGTCATTGATCAAGGTACGCTTATCGTTGAAGCTACCAGCGGCAATACCGGTGTGGCACTTGCTTATGTCTGCGCGGTCAAGAAATATAAATTGGTTTTGACAATGCCGGAAACC
Organism: uncultured Pseudomonadota bacterium; assembly: GCA_964549175.1. Taxonomy (GTDB): domain Bacteria; phylum SAR324; class SAR324; order XYD2-FULL-50-16; family XYD2-FULL-50-16; genus CAZJUM01. Next base: position 3,214 of record CAZJUM010000108.1, read on the forward strand.
ATGAGTATCGAACGCCGTATCTTGCTCAAGCACTTAGGTGCCCGGCTGGTTTTAACACCGGGTGCCGGAGGCATGAAAGTCGCGATTGCCAAAGCCGAAGAGATTATCGCGAATACCCCCAATTCATTTTTAGCGGATCAATTCGGCAACCCCGCCAATCCGGTAATCCATCGCCAAACCACCGCTTTAGAAATTTGGAATGATACAAATGGCCACATCGATGTGTTCGTTTCCGGGGTCGGAACCGGCGGGACCATTACCGGAGTTTCGGAGGTGTTAAAAGAAAAAAATCCGGCTTTGAGGTCAGTCGCCGTTGAGCCATTTGAATCACCCGTCCTCTCGGGAGGTGATCCCGGACCGCATAAAATCCAAGGCATCGGTGCCGGATTTGTTCCCAAAGTTTTGAATACCGATATCATCGATGAGGTGTTTAAGGTCAACGCCGAACAAGCCATGGTCACCGCCCGTGCCTTAGCTATCCGAGAGGGTATTTTTTGCGGAATCTCATCAGGAGCGGCGGCGTTTGCGGCTTTGGAAATCAGCAAACGCCCGGAATATCAGGGTAAAAACATTGTCGTTGTACTGCCCGATACGGGGGAACGTTATTTAAGCACCGATCTTTTTATTAAATAGACACTCCGACGCCTGATTAATCGTCAGATTGGTCAAGTATCTCTGTAACGCTTCGGAATATAACACCCCCAAAACCGCAATCTGAGCAAGGCATTTATCCAGAAAAATCAAAAACGCGGCCGCGTTCTGGCAAGAGAATGCTCCAAACTAAAATGTCGTTTTTGAGCAGGAACTTGGTAAGTTTTCGCGATATTTTGGCCAAAAAATGGCGGGGCCGATATTTCTTGTCAATTCACTAACAGAAAACTAATCTAATGAATCTCATAGTCAACGAGGTTAATAATAAACAAGGTTTTTTCATGACAAACGGATTTTTTAATAGGCGTCTTCCTCACAAAACGCCTTCGATTATTGTACCTTCTTATAAAACCAAACAATCAAAGGATTTACAATGCTGTATCGAACACATCCCAACAATGGGGATCAACTTTCTATTTTAGGTTTCGGCGCCATGAGGTTGCCGTTGAAAGATCGAGCTATTGACACCGAGCGAGCCACCGAGCAGCTGCGATATTCCATCGATCATGGTGTCAATTACATTGATACCGCTTGGCCCTATCATGCCGGAGAAAGTGAATCATTTTTAGGGCATGCGCTAACTGACGGGTACCGCGAAAAAGTCAAGCTCGCGACTAAACTGCCGACCTGGTTAATTGAGTCACGGGAAGATATGGACCACTATCTCAACCAACAACTTCAAAAATTGAATACCGATCATATCGACTACTATTTAATTCACACCCTAAACGGTAAATGGTGGGATAAAATGCGACGATTAGGGGTCGATGATTTTTTAGAAAAAGCCCGCGGCGACGGACGTATCATCAACAAAGGGTTTTCATTTCATAGTGTATTAGATGACTTCAAACGCATCATTGATGAGGGGGACTGGGATTTTTGTCAAATTCAATATAATTACCTCGATGAGGAACATCAGGCGGGAACTGAAGGTTTGGTTTACGCGGCGAAAAAGGGTTTGGGCATAATTGTAATGGAACCTCTGCGAGGCGGCAATCTGGCAAGACCTGCTCCTCCCCCTGAAATCAAGAAGTTGTGGAGTACGGCAGAGCACCAGCGAACACCGGTTGAATGGGCACTTCGCTGGTTGTGGGACCGACCCGAAATTACGCTTGTTCTTTCCGGGATGAATGAGGAAAGCCATATTAAAGAAAACCTCAAAATTGCCGATGAAGGTGTCGCTAATTCACTGAGTGCCTCAGAGCGGGATTTGGTTAAACAAGTGGCACTTAAATATCGAGAAATTATGAGGATTTCCTGCACAGGATGCGACTATTGCGCCCCCTGCCCCGAGGGAGTCAATATTTCAGGCTGCTTCGATATTTATAACAACCTGCATATGTACCAAGAAGAGATGCCATCAAAGTTTTCATACGCTATCCGAAACGGCGGAGTGCTATCGGGTGACCCCGCTTATGCTTCCCTTTGTACACAGTGCCAGGAATGCGTTGATAAATGCCCTCAGTCTTTGCCAATTCCCGATCTTCTGGAAAATGTCGTCAATGAATTAGAAGGCCCCGAATTAGCTGATATTGAGACCAAAGTAAAAGAACTTTTAAATAATCCGTAACCTCAAAAGGGAGAAAAGTGCATTATTACGCCCCGGTATCTTTGATTTAATGGTCCGATTCAATTCCTTGCCAAACTCAGCCACAACAACTTGTGTGGCTTGTGTGTATAATTGATATTGAGCGACATCTCATCCATACCGAAAATCACACACGTGATTGCTTTTCTCACTACTTTTTGTTCCCTATATTCTGTTTGATTGTCCGCTATTCAGGTCCTCCTCCGGAGACCTGTTCGAAATCCGATTAAATGAATGAAAATCGCGGTGATTTTTTGTCAATACTCATCGCGAATGAAAATGATTGATAATATCCTGCGCGTTTTGGGAGGAAATCCCATCAACAGCTTCCAATTCCTCCACTGTGGATGATCTAATATTTTTCACACTGCCAAAGTGTTTTAACAATATTTTGCGCTTTTGAGCACCAATTCCCGGAATGTATTCCAATATCGACTTAATGCTATTTTTCGCTCTTATTTTGCGATGATACCCAATAGCAAATCGATGGGCTTCATCACGGATATTTTGTAAAAAATGCAAGGTCGAGGAATTCTTTCTTAGATTGATTTCATTTTTCCGCTTGGGTTTGACCACATACTCGTAATCTTCCGCCCCTTTTTCAACTCCGGCGCGTTTTTCTGTTCTGCCTTTGGCCAATCCAATGACATCGACTTGGTTGATATCCACGCCTAAGTGCTCAAATACTTTAATGGCGCTCGCCAATTGTCCTTTGCCGCCATCAATGATTATCAAATCCGGGAGATCTTGCTCCTCCTTTATCATTCGCTTGTATCGGCGGTCCAATACCTCTTCCATGGCAGCATAATCATTGGCGCCATCAAGGGTTCTGATTTTATATTTTCGATAGTTTTTCTTTAATGATCGATTATTCTGCCATACCACCATTGACGCCACATTATTGGTTCCCGAAATATGCGAAATATCGAAGCACTCCACCGATATCGGCAGATTCCGTAAATGTAGTTTCTGTTTGACTTCCTTGAGCACCATTTCATCCGATCGAATTGTATTCATATGCACAGCCAAGCTTTGCTTGCCATTTTTTTGAGCGATATTAATCAAGTCCTTTTTCTCTCCTCGCCGGGGAACAATAATTTTAACGACTTCATTGCGATGCGAGCTGAGATAATCTTCCAACATAGAGGCCCCATCGTACTCAAGTGACAATAAAATCTCTTTCGGCAGCGGTTTGGCTCCCGAAACATATAATTTGGACAGCGTCGACCGAATCAGTTCCTGATCATTAAATTGATCCGCTCGCTGAAAAAAGAAGGAATCATCACTGAATAATACCCCCCCGCGTATGAATAGCACTTGCACGTTGGCAAAACCACCCGATCTGACTAAAGCCAATACATCACGGTCAATTTTATGCTTGGAAACAATCCTTTGTTTTTGAAAGGTACCTGTCAGCGCGTTAATTCGATCTCGCAATTTTGCGGCTTCCTCAAATTCCATACTTTCCGAAAGAAGTTTCATTTCCGATTTGAGGCTTTTACGCAGTTCATCATAGCTGCCAAGTAAAAGTTGGCGGACCTGTTTTACCACTTTCCCATATTCGGCTCGCGTCACCTTTCCGGCACAAGGGGCCAGACAGCGCTTGAGATGGAAATTTAAACATGGTTTATGAACCTTTGATCCGTCAATGTGAAATTTACTTTGCCGCAACGGGAAATAGCGGGCGATGACCTTTTTGACCACACGAGCCTGACTCACCGCCACATAAGGTCCGAAATAGACCGAGCCATCTTTTTTAATCTCTCTGACCAATGTCAAACGCGGAAATTTTTCACCAAGTGATAATTTGAAATAGGGATAGGATTTATCATCTTTTAATTGAATATTGTATTTGGGATGATGGGTCTTAATCAATTGATCCTCAAGAATCAATGCCTCGGCCTCAGTCCGCACAATAATCCATTCAATATCAGTAATGTGGGGCACCAAGTTTATAATTCGATGATCAGCTTGATTAGAATCGACAAAATAACCGCGGACCCTTTTTTTTAAGCTCTTGGCTTTCCCGATATAGATTATCTGTTTTTTCGAGGATAAAAATTTATAAATTCCGGGGGCATCCGGAATTAAGCGAAGTTTTTCTTCTATATCCTGTGTCATCATACTCCATAATCGACAATAAAAGCACTGTCTTTTTTGGGGAGGATCACCCGCCCCTTTTTGTCGCCAAAGTTTGATTTCGTTTTTTAAACACACGATGAATCGCTTTATGGGAGATACTATCGATATAATTGAGCCCAACGACCTTATCTGCCAGTAGCCGCGATGACCAGGTGATCCGGGTCCGTTTTCATTGGTGATAACAGCGGATGGTCCCAGATGATCTTTATGGTAGTAAAATTCGCCACCACTATTTCATCCGCTGTTGATCCGGCAATCGTCAAATAAATACCCGGAGGAAGGTTGCCACTAACGATAGTCGTCGTATCCGGACCTATATTGCTTCCGCTATCACCCGAATTACAACCATAAGCGATGAACATGAAAAAGATCATACTAAAAGCGATCCCTCGTTGCCAAGGCATCATCGAGGATTCAAAGCTGGTTTGACGCCATTCCCGGTATTGAACCGGAATCAGCATAAATGTTAACGAAAGTACGATAGAGGCCAGAGCGATACGCTTATTTGTGGTGGCGCGACCCGGCTCATCAATATATTCGATGGTTTGGTTGTTCTTCGCGTCCGCGACTTTCAGTTTACGGTCTTGCAAGTTAAAGTATGTTATGGTCCATTTGTCATGAGGAACGGAGTGGCTGGGCATCGACACTTTTTTAAGACGTTTGGCTCCGTCAAAGCTCGTTTCCGTTCTCACAACAATTAAACCACCATCCCTTGTACTGGTGGTCTGATAAACGTCTTTGAACCCATCGAAGTAGTTGGAAGCTATCCGCGTATTAGCAATTCCGCCAATGTTGTCGGTGATTGCTTTTTAGTGTACCGCGTGGTTGGATCACCAATATTATGGTAAGCGAATGTTATCTCACCGCCAGCGGGATTGGCCTGTCGGACCAATCTGTCTAACCCGTCATAATCAAGTGAAATGACTTGGTTGTTGCATCGGTTTGACTGATGATATTGCCCAGAAGGTCATAAGTCGCGTTCGTGGTATGGAGCTTGGCATTGGTGATCGACGTTTTATAAGTATAGTTTGAAGCGGTCCCATAATCATATTGGGTTTGATGATTGAACCGATCCGACGGCCAATAGCAAGATGGCAATTAAGAGGTTTGGACTTCTTACACGTCAAATTTTAGAGTTTGTCTTTCAGATTTTTTTGTATCTATTCAGAACTTATTAAAAAAGTGCAAAAAAGTTCATTTTTTACTTGACAAGGTTTTTGACGGGTTTTTGTTAATCCCCCTGCATTAGACAGTCTACAGAGACTGGGTATCATAACGGACGATAAAAAGCCTTTATAGGGATTTTTGTTTTTCGCGAA